>NZ_AKZL01000071.1:0-23599 GCF_000282755.1 Shewanella sp. POL2 | reverse complement strand
TGTGTAAGCGTTGTGAGGCGTTGAGCTAACTGATACTAATGACTCGAGAGGCTTAACCATACAACCCAGATGGGTTTTGCTAAGTAGCACTTAGACGAATATGAACACTTAAGAAGTGATACTCAATACAGCTTTCCGAATTATTAAATAAGATAAGAGCAGATTTTAGTTCCTAGAATCTAGCAGCACGGAGTGCGCTCTCGAGTCTTGTTTAAACCAAATTTGCTTGGTGACAATAGCATTGTGGTCCCACCTGATCCCATCCCGAACTCAGAAGTGAAACGCAATCGCGCCGATGGTAGTGTGGGGTCTCCCCATGTGAGAGTAGGTCATCGCCAAGCGCCTAAATAAACAATGAAGCCAGCTGAATAAGCTGGCTTTTTTGTTTTTGAAATTTCAAATAGCCTGCTTTTTGTAACATAGCTATCCCATATTCAAAACATCTAAATGTTATTAGATGATTACAATCAATCACTGTCTTAATTTTTTAGGTAGTGCTCTCCAAAATACTCGTATTTATGTTAAGTCTTTTTGCTTAGTCGTAGGTTTACCGTTAGCATACAGGGCGTCTATTTCTTTATTTAAGATCATAAGCTACCAATGCTTCGCAAACTCTCACTCGCCGTATTAATTCCTGTGTGTATGCTGACACTTTATTTAGTGTTAGTGACGGCTGAGTATTTTTATGAGAGTGAACTGGTGCGTAAGGAGTTAGCTGATCGTCAAGTGAGTCAGATAAAACAGCAGCTTTTGCGTATGCAGGCTGTCGTTCAGTCAGCACAGGCACTGCAAGATATTGAGCGGATTGAGCAGGAAGTGTCTCTAGCAACCTTAGATATGAATGTGATGGTTTATATCTTGCTTGATGCGAACAGTCGGATCCGTTTTGCTAATCATACTGTTTGGCGCGATAGCAATGCGATAGAAGTGATTGATGGATATGATGTGCTTAGACATCATGTCGTAGTGCAATCAGGTCAGGCAAGTATTTCGGTCAATCCAGAAAGGTTATCAATTCAAGCTTATTATCCAGTTGACGCCCAGTATCCTGGGGCCACAGAGCTGCTTTATCTTGAATCTGATCTAGCCCCTTTGGTCGCGAGAGCATCAAGCGAGTTACAACAGCGATTTATGCGTGTGTGGGGGCTTGGGGCGTTGCTGCTTATTGGCTTTACATGCGTGTTATATTATCTGCTAATACGTCCACTGAAGCTGTTATGCAAATCGGCACAACATGTCGGCACATCGGCATTTTCTACTCAAGTACCTTGGAGTGCGTCCGAGATTTTATCCCTGCAAACAAACCTACAATTGGTTCATGATCGGTTAGCGCGAGCGGTTAAACAGCTTAATGATAGTGAACAGCGTTGGTTATTTGCCGTTGAAGGGTCGCGCAATGGTATTTGGGATTGGGATCTTCGTACTGGCGAAGTGTTTCTCTCCGACCGCTGGAAAGAAATGATAGGTTATCAACCCGATGAACTGGAAGGGGTATTCCAGACATGGGAAACACGTTTGCATCCCGAGGATAGACGGGCTGTATTGCATTGCTTACAGGAATATGTGAGCGGAAAAACAAAAGAGTTTGAGAGTGTTCATCGCTTACAGCACCGCGAAGGGCATTATGTCTGGGTATTTGACCGTGGCATGTTAGTCGACTGGGACCATCTTGGTAGACCGACTCGGATGATAGGCATTCATGTCGATGTATCAGAGAGTGAGAGAAACCATGCTGCGATTGCGGAGTTAGTGAAGCAATCGGCAGGTGGTCATCGGATGCTTCCTGAAGTATTTATGGCGCAATTGTCACATTACCTGACTCAACGTAATAGTTCTGGCCAGTGGGGAGCATTATTATTCGTTAATGTCGATACCTTAGGCGTTAGCGAGGCATTATCATCCCACGAACTTGAGCGTTTACTGTCGCAGTTAAGTGCAAGGCTCTCGAGTTATTTTACAGAGAACATTGTCGTTGCTCATATTGAACTTGGTCATTTTGCTCTTTTAATTAAGGAGTTGGCCGTTGATGCTGAGATTGCAGGGCGTCGTGCATTAGCTTTGGCAACCGAGTTAAGACAAATTACGATTCGCCCTTTCCATTATGGAGAGTCTCATTTTAGTTTGAGTGCCAACGTGGGTATTTGTTTATTAGATCCCGTCGATACTCTCACTCCAGAACTCGTGGTTCAGCGTGCGCAACTCGCAATGAAGTGTGCTCTGTCACTGGAGCATGAGGGATGCGCGTTTTATCATCCAGACTTAGCGTCTGCTGTTGATCCTGAATCGTCATTAATCAGTGCATTACAACATGCGATTACTGACAATCAACTCTCTTTGATGTTCCAGCCTGTTGTTGATAGGCAAGGCAAAATTGTTTCTGCAGAGGTTTTATCTCGCTGGTATTTAACCAATGGTGAAATTGTGCCTGTAGCGCAGTTTATTCGCTTAGCTGAGCATAATGGATTAATCGCCGCGCTTGATTTAAATGTTGCCGATCGAGTTTGTCTGTTAGTCAAACAGTTTAAGCAACAGGGCATCATTCTGCCGCGTATGACTTTGAATATAAGTACCTTATCTTTTTGCCAAGCTGATTTTGTAGATCAATTTATTACTTTAGTTCGTTCCTATGAGCTTGATGATAAGCAACTGGGGGTTGAACTTGCTGAGGGTATATTGCTTACCGCTAACGCTTTTGTTGAGCCACGTATCCGACAGTTAACAGAGGCTGGTATTGCGATTACATTAGATAACTTTGGTGCTGGTCAGTGCGCCTTAAGTTGCCTACACCACTACCCGCTTACAGAAGTTAAGTTAGATTTGCATTGTGCTGCAAGCTTGCTGGTTGATGCCAGTTGGAGCCAAGCGCTTATTCAATCGATACAATCTTTTAAACTGCCGATAGTGGCGAAAGGTGTCGAATCTGTACAGCAACAGCAGCTATTTACAGCCTTAGGATGTACGCACTTTCAAGGCTACAATATCGCTCGAGCCTTGAGTTTTAATGATTTTATACAGCTTGCTTGTCCACGTCCCTTGTTGCGTAGCGTTTAAAAAAGTCGAGTACGTAATTGAGTGCTTGATTGCGATAGCTATCTTTCTCCATAAAAATTTCATGGGCAGCACCTGCAATCACTTTTAGTTGGCAATTAGAACTCACCGCAAGATTTTGTGCGGCATTGTCGACAATTTTATCCTCACCAGCTTGTAGGATCAGAATGGGTGTGCGGATATGTGCCGTGGCCAAGACACAGGCATCGGCCGCATCTAAAGATTCAGTCAACCAGCGGTTAGTGGGTGAGCCTAACTGCAACTTTGGCGCCGCATCGTACAACTCTCGGTAGGCTTGATAACGACTCTGGCAATGGGTGAGATCATTTCCCTTAAAGGGAGCGGCCTTATAGTTTTGCCCGCTGAGAACATAGTTAGGCTCTCCACCGTTGAGGCTAGTATCAAGCTTACTGGCTAACCAACGGACAAATCCTTTGGGCATGGGTAACTTAATACCATACATGGGGGCTGAGAATGCCGCCGCGGTAAACACATCCGGATGTTGTTTGAGATACAAGGTACCGATGGCGCCGCCCATGGAATGTCCGAGCAAGAACAGTGGCGAAGTGGCATGTTTGAGTACAACGGTTTGCATAAATAGGGCAAAGTCGTCGATATAGTCATTAAACCGCCGCACGTGGCCTTGATGGGGGTTGGCCGTCATGCGGCTCGATAACCCTTGGCCGCGGTGATCGATGGCAAACACCGAATAGCCTTGCTGATACAGGTCAAATACCAATTCTTGATACTTTAAGTAGGATTCAACCCGGCCGCTGCTGATGACTATGCTGGCATGGGCCTTGGGATGCTTGACCATCATATAGGCCAAGGTTAATCCATCGGGGGGTTGAGTGTGTCTTGGACAACGGTTTGCCAAAAGGCTTGCTGTTCAGAAGTATTTAAATCGTGTTCCGTTGAAAAAGCTACCTTGGAAAACTCTTCCCTTGGAAAGTTTAGGGGCGTTTGGCTCATACTCTGTCGCACATCTCGGGCAAAAAGGTTTGCTAGAGTGTATCAGAGAACTGGGGCGGGCAGGAAAGGGAGCAGGAAAATACCCGCTCCCTTGGATGAGCTTAAATCGCGGCTTTTTGCGTTTCGATAAAGTCGTTTATCTGCTGCTCCAGCACCGACATAGGCACAGAACCATTCTCTAATACGGCGTCGTGGAAGGCACGAATATCAAATTTATCGCCTAAGGCTTGCTCGGCTTTCGCGCGCAGGCGTTTAATGGTGAGCTCACCAATTTTGTAGGAGAGCGCTTGCCCTGGCCAAGTAATGTAACGATCAATCTCAGTAGTCACATTATGGAGCGACAACGCCGTGTTGCTCGCCATAAACTCGATGGCTTGCTCTCGACTCCAGCCTTGGGCGTGCATCCCCGTATCGACAACGAGGCGAGCTGCGCGCCACATCTCGTAAGTGAGGCGTCCAAAGTTACTGTAAGGGTCTTGATAGAATCCCGCTTCTAAGCCTAAGTACTCGCTATACAATCCCCAACCTTCACCAAAGGCCGAAATGTAGCTATAGCGACGAAAATCAGGCAACGAGCTCAGTTCGGAGTTAAGTGAAATCTGCAGATGATGTCCGGGCACAGCTTCGTGTAGCGTTAGCGCTTCGAGTTCATAGAGCGGGCGCTTATCTAAGGCGTAGGTATTAACCCAGTAGTAACCCGGCTCGTCATCACGATTAGAGCCTGAATAACGGCCTGAAGTGTATTTAGGGGCAATTTCGGCCGGCACTGGCGCGATACCGTAGGGTTTTCGCGGCAATTTACCAAAATATTTGGGCAACATGGCATCGGCTTTTTTGGCAATAAAGGCCGCCTCTTTCAGGAGCTGATCCGCACTGGTGGTATAAAACTGGGGATCGGTTCTTAAGAAATGTAAAAAGTCGGCAAAGCTGCCTTTAAAGCCAACAGACTTAATGACTTGCTCCATTTCCTGGCGGATACGCTTAACTTCTTTTAAACCAAGTTCGTGCACTTCGGCCGAGGTCATATTTAAGGTTGTGTAGTAGCGAACGCGGTTCTCATAGAAGGCATCACCATCGGGTAAGCTGTTGGCGGCAATATTTTCCCGAGTGTTGGGCATATACTCCTGAGTCATAAAATCATAAAAAGCCTGATAGGTCGGGATTACATTTTGTTCGACTAAGATTTTGCCTTCTTGGGTGAGCTGTGCTTTTTGCACCTCGGTAAAGTGGCTTGGATATTGAGTAAATGGCTTGAAATAACTGCTTTTATCTACCGGTAAGATGTAAGCACTAATGCTGTTTTCAAATCCCTTGAGCGTCGCCTTAGGCGGTGTAATGCCTTCCTTTAAGCCTTGTTTTAACCAATGGGTTTGCTGGGCAAAATAGGTCGGTAGTGCCTTAAGCTTACCTAGGTAGTTTTGGTAATCCTCTAGGGTGTTGAATCGCCCTTGTGCAATGGAAGATATGTAGGCGTGGAAGCCGCTCTCTGCGGTGATTGGCAGGTAGTAATCCTTGTATTTATAGAGATCAACCTCATTTTGGATCTGATCCTCGAGGATTTGGGCGTTGATTTTATCTTCTTTACTCAGCTTGCTGCGATCCAGTGCTTTCAATTGGGCCAGAATGGCAATTTGTCCTTGATTGAGCTTGGCTAAGGCTTCTGGTGACAGATCTTGTAGTTTACCCGCAGCACTTTTGTCCCCCATTCCATAGGCCATTTCTGGGCTGGCACTGAGTTGGAGTTGCCAACTTTGATCCACAATCGCTTGCAGTGCTGGTGCCATAGTTTTGGCTGGCGCCTGCGCTGTAGTGATGGTTGTCGGTGTATGTTCGATAGGAGTTTGAGCTGTGCTACAGGCAGTTAGGGCGCAAATCAGTAAGCTTGGGGTAAAGAGTTTATGCATGATTTATCTCGGATATTTTCGTTGTTATTGAAGTCATTATGCCTGAGGTTTACCCCAGATTCTTGTACGCATATTAAGCAGAATTGTGACTGAATGTGAATTTAAATCCTGCCCTTAGCTAAGTGCCACCCAAGAATGCGTGTTAAACTTAGTGTCCGCCCTAGACCAAATAACAAAAGCATTGGCTGGGTAGTTCACATAGGGGTTAATTATGATCAATACATCCATTCCATTGGTGGATTTGCATCGTCACTTAGATGGTAACGTGCGAGTGAACACCATTTGGGAACTCGGACACCAACATGGCATTGCTTTGCCTGCCGATTCTTTAGAGACTCTCGCGCCATTTGTACAAATTCAGGGGAAAGAAACCAGCTTAGTCGCCTTCTTGAAGAAGCTTGACTGGATGGTGGCCGTTCTCGCTGATTTAGATGCGGTAAAACGTGTCGCCTATGAAAACGTGGCCGATGCGGCGTTATCTGGCCTTGATTATGCGGAGCTGCGTTTTAGCCCATATTACATGGCGATGAACCATAAGCTACCGATTGAAGGTGTGGTTGAAGCGGTTATCGATGGGGTGAAAGCAGGCCTGAAAGATTATCAAGTTAAGATCAATCTTATCGGGATTATGTCGCGCTCCTTCGGCCAAGCCGCTTGTACTCAGGAGCTTGAAGGTCTACTCGCCCATAAACAACACTTAGTCGCGATGGATTTAGCTGGCGATGAGTTAGGTTTTCCTGGCGAGTTGTTTAATGAGCACTTTAAGCGAGTGCGAGACGCGGGCTTAGCGATTACCGCCCATGCGGGCGAAGCGGCGGGTTCGCAAAGTATGTGGCAAGCGATTCAGGAGTTGGGCGCGACACGTATCGGCCATGGGGTGAATGCGATTCACGATCCTAAGCTGATGGAATATCTCGCTAAACATCGTATTGGTATCGAATCTTGCCCAACCAGCAACCTGCACACCTCGACAGTGTCTTCCTATGCTGAACATCCCTTCAGAACCTTTATGGATGCTGGTGTGTTGATAAGCCTTAACACCGATGATCCGGGTGTGAGTGCGATTGATATCAAGCATGAATACCGCATTGCTAAGTCTGAACTGGGACTAAGTGATGCTGAGCTGGCTCAGGTGCAACGCAACGGGGTGGAAATGGCGTTTTTATCCGAGAGTGAGCGTAAGGCGCTGTATGCGGCTAAAGCTTAAGTAATCAGCTCTATTTCCCAATAAAAAATCCGACATTTGAGTCGGATTTTTTTATTGGAGATGTGTCAGTGTTAGATCACACGGGAGAACTGTTGTTGACGCGCTTTTTGACGGTAGTAAAGGTCGAAGCACATACAGATATTGCGGATCAACAGGCGGCCCGTTGGGCTGATGGTGATCTTTCTGTCGGCGATTTCAACTAATTTATCATCGATAAAGGTTTGCAGCAGTTTTAAGTCTTCGGCGAAGTATTCCTCAAACTTAATCCCCAGTTTTTCGTCCATTTTTGCCATATCTAAATCGAAGTGGCAGATGAGTTGTTTGATCACGACGCGGCGGATTTCGTCATCACGGTTCAGGCTACAACCTTTCCACAGCGCATGTCCGTCTTTGTCGATGGCTTCGTAGTAAGGACGAATGTCCTTCTGGTTTTGCGCATAACAATCGCCGATTTGGCTGATTGAAGACACGCCAAGACCGAGCAGGTCGCATTCTTCTTGGGTGGTATAACCCTGGAAGTTGCGATGCAGTTTGCCTTCGCGTTGTAACTTAGCCAGCTCATCGTCGGGCTTAGCGAAGTGGTCCATGCCAATGTACTGATAACCTGCGCCAGTTAAGGTCTCGATCGTTTGATGCAACATCTCGAGTTTTTGTTTCGGCGAAGGTAAGTGTTCATCTTTAATCTTACGCTGCGCGGCAAAACGTGCAGGTAAGTGGGCATAGTTGAATACAGATAGACGGTCGGGCGACAGGTCTAACACGCGCTGCATGGTGGCGGCGAATGTTTCGGGTGTCTGGTGTGGCAGACCGTAAATTAAGTCGATATTGGTTGAGACGAATCCCATGGCCTTGGCTTTGGCCATTAAATCGAAAATAAATTGCTCGTCCTGCTCGCGGTTAACTGCGACTTGTACTTCTTTATTGAAGTCCTGCACCCCGATAGAAATGCGGTTAAAGCCTGCTTCTTTTAAGGTATCGAGCATTGAAAGCTCAATCTCACGCGGGTCAACTTCGATCGAGAACTCACCTTCAGCGGCAAAGTTAAAGTTAGCCTTGATTAAGTCGGTTAACTTCAAAATTTGCTCTGGATTTAAGAAGGTTGGAGTGCCGCCGCCCCAGTGCATTTGGGTGACTGTGTAGTGCTTAAACAGCGGAGCACGCTTAATAATTTCGAGGCTTAAATACTCAATGTATTGATCAGCCTTGTGGGCGTGGCGAGTGATGACTTTATTACAGCCACAGTAGTAGCAAAGTTTGGCGCAGAAGGGGATGTGAATATACAGCGACAGTTTGTCACTCTTACTGTTTTCAATCGCCGTTAACAGGTTTTGTTCAGTGAATGAATCATCGAACTCTAGCGCCGTTGGATAAGAAGTATAACGGGGACCGCTGTAGTTATATTTTTCGATCATCGACTGATCCCAGCTTATCTGAGTGGGCTGCTTCAAGGCGTGTCCTCCGAGGGTAAATTAGCAACAAACGAAGTATGCAAGGTTCTTAGGTAAATAACCTTGATCTAGGTTGTAAAAATGATGTCTGCCATTTTAGAAGTTACGCAATATCTATGAAAAAAGAGCGTGTGTCTGTCGTTTTTTGGAGGTTTTGTGCACAGGCTCACGGGAAGTCGCACTCTATGTGATGAACGGATTTAAATTGATCGCCTCGAAACCGATCCAAATTTGGCTTCGAGACGGAGTAAGCGTTTTTAGTGCGGTGCTTTTAGCTGATAAGTCGACAACTTTTTAGCATCTTCGTTAATACCTTCGGCAAGCTCAGCTTCAGATTTCATTCGTGTAAAATCGAGTTTCATTCGATCTTGCTTTGGCAGAGCTTGGCGGGCTTCCATAATCGGATGATTTTTAATTAACTCAAAATGTTGGAAGAGTG
Organism: Shewanella sp. POL2; assembly: GCF_000282755.1. Lineage (NCBI taxonomy): Bacteria > Pseudomonadati > Pseudomonadota > Gammaproteobacteria > Alteromonadales > Shewanellaceae > Shewanella > Shewanella sp. POL2. The sequence goes on along the minus strand of NZ_AKZL01000071.1, from coordinate 14,581 downwards.
CAGGAAACTCTGGTGCGACTCGCTCGCTGAGGGATAAAATCTCAAACAAACGCCCAATCCTGACCACGCCTTCGGAGATTTCACAGCGGTCTTCAATCATGGCTGTCGCAATATAGCGGATATCTTCGAGTACTTGTGCTCGTTTGGCATTAGCTGCCACTTCGCGCTCGGCAAAAAGCGCTTGTTGACGGTGTTTTTGTTGCTTGAGTTTGAGGAGTAAAAAAGTGGCGTAGCTACTGAGGGCAACAATAATGATAAAACCAAGAACGATAAGAGTGGTAGACACGAGAACTCCTTGTTCAGAAAGCATAAAAACAAAACATAATCGTTTTGTTTTTATGCATATTCTAAGATTTAAAACTTATCTTGATAATCTTTTAGCAGTTCGGCACCTGATTCAAAGCGATCGAACAGGTCGTCATCTGAATCAGCTTTAGATTTCGCTGGCACTTCATCTTCTAGCTCATCGCTAATACCCAGTTTAATCATCAGGGCTTCAATCTTATTCAGCTGCTGATCTAACCATTTTTGATCGGCATCATTTAAGTTGCGACCTTCTTCTAGCATATCGAGCAACTGATTTAGTCTTGGATCTTCTTCCAGCTTCAGTAATTTTTGCTCGTCAGTTAACTTTGGCTGCTTAACCTTTGGCGTGGCTGGCTTTTCTGTCGCGGTTGGCAACGTCAAAGCCACAGGTTTTTTACTGCCATGGCGAGGATCTTTGCTCTGTGCAGCCTTTTTCTGTGGTGCTTGAGCCTGGATCAGCGCTTCATTATGACGACTGCCAGACTTGTTACCCTTTTCTGCGCGCTTGCCTGTTACTTCAGCACGGTCCTGCTTTTTCACTCTTGGCTGTTGTTTGGGGCTATTCTCGCCGCCCTTGCGTGTTTTCTTGCTACGAGACATGATTTTCTCAATTATTTACATCGTATGGCCTAGCCGATACTGGATCGACTAAGTGCTAAATTCGGTCGGCTGTTATACCAGATTATGATGTTTTTTGCATCAAAACGAGGTCTTTCGCGGCAAATAATAGTTCAAAATCACTATTACTCGCTAGGTATTCAAAAGTTAGTCTTTGGTAAAAACTCACGTGAGTGAGATTGTTTTTATAATGCCACTTAGCAAAACCTTCTAAATCAATTAATAAAGGAGTACTAATTGCTAACCAGCCTCCTGGTTTAAGCAAGCGGGTCAGTAATCTCCATTCTTTGAAGGGATACTGAAAATGCTCAAATACTCGGTAGCAGCAAATAAAATCATACTCTTGCTTTAGAGGTTCATGGTCAGGAGCAAAGAAAGGGTCATATTGCTTGAAGGTGTGCCCCGCCGATTCAATGGTCGCCAGACTGGTTTGATCTAACACGCGTCCAAAATTTAAGCCCGTAAGGCTACCTTTTTGCTGCAGTTGTATTTGTGTCAGTAGCGGCAAAATAAATTGCGAGAGTTGGCGTTGTTTGGCGGCAATCCGCGAACGGCCATAGCGCTGCTTTTCTGCCGCAGGAGGCAGATGGCTATTTGCATCAGCAAAAGTGAGTCCGCATGTCTGGCAAATATAAAAACACCGTTTTTTGTCCTGTAGGAGCAACAGTGTTTGTGTGCTATGACAAAGGGGACATCTGCGCATTGAGTCAACTGATAAAAGATTAAGGCTTTGATTGTAACAATTATATTTGCAGAGTGCACTTTCTAGACAAAGTGCGTTTTGACTGAAAATCACAAAGAAAAAAGGCGGCAGTTAAACTGCCGCCTTACAAACAGTGCATTTTAGCACCCTATTCTGATTCCAAGTATCCGTACTTGCTATGCGACTTTCCCGGTCGGTATCTTTCTTTTTTTACTGCTTTCCCTGCGTGTTTTTGTTAGCGGTCTTCCAGACTCTTAATTCTTTCCTGTCGCCATCCTGACCACAGTTTCCGTAGATGGTCTCAAGACACATCTTTTATAGCAGCGTCATCAATGACGTTAAATCAACCATCCTTGTTACTTGAAGTACCTTCCAGTGATAACAAGCTTCCAGCCAGTGCATCCAAAGCGATTAGCTTCCTTTGCTACAGTTTACATCATGTAAAACTGTGTCCTGATGGGGCAAGTTACCCTGAATGTAAGGCGTTTTGCTTTCGCAAATTGGCGTTATCGGCCGTCCCTTACAAAAATGTACTGACCTGGATTTCAAAGCGAAATCACTGCTCTTGTTATTATTAGAGAGTGGTCTTAGTTATATTGTTGTTATTGAGAGTCTTTATTCTTATATCTTGAATGTTAATTATACCGAAATCTGTAAGTTATTATTAATTTATTTGTACAAACAGATGGGTTTATCTCGGTACGGGGCTTATTAAACCCAAATCTGTGATCCATGTCAAGCATGAATCTTTATCAGTTTACGTTAACGTAAACTAGGCAGTGTAAAAAAAGGGTGACAACACACCCTTCTTTACATCGCTAAACCTTATTTCAGGCTAGCAAGATATTTAGATAGTGCATCGATATCACTGTCATTTAACTTCTTAGCGACATCTTGCATCATACCGTTTAGGTCGTTGTGACGACCTGCATCACGGAACTTAGTCAGTTGGATCTTGATATAGTTAGCGTGTTGACCGGCTAATGCTGGGAAACCGGCTGATTCAGCCCCTTTACCATCTGGACCGTGACATGCCATACATGCAGTGATGCCGCGTGACACATCGCCACCTTTGTAAAGTTTTGCACCTAGCTCAGGAACATCTTTCACCTCAGCAACTTGGATTGCTTGAGTAGAGAAATATGCAGTAATGTCGAGAATATCTTGATCACTAAGAGGCATTGCCATACCACTCATGATAGGATCCATACGACCATCTTTACCGCCAGATTGTGCCGCACTACGGAAATCATGTAGTTGCTTTTGGAGGTATGTGGCGTGTTGGCCCGCAAGCTTAGGGTACATATCGATCATGCTGTTACCGTCCATACCGTGACAGGCAGAACAGACGATAATTTTAGTTTTTCCCGCTTCAGCATTACCTTCAGCAATCGCAGGTGAAGATATGGCGGCAACTACAACAGACAGCGCAAGAGCTAACTTTTTCATGGCGTTCCAACTTCTGGTTAAGATTATTATCCTGAGCTTACTAGGGTGACCCGCAAGCGTGGTAAAATATGTTTAATGTGATCGGGGTAATATTTTACACGAAAACGTGGAAAAGTAAGCAATTCTTCATAAATTATGGTATTGCGCAGTAAATATATTGGAGTAAATAGTGACTGAATCTCATATAGATTTTCGCAGGGCGAAGTTTTTAATCAGTGCACCAGACATTGCACATTTGGATCAATATCTGCCTGGCGATGTCGGTGTTGAGATTGCTTTTGCTGGTCGCTCAAATGCTGGAAAATCGAGTGCGCTCAATGCATTAACTGAGCAAAAAAACTTGGCTCGTACCAGTAAAACGCCTGGACGTACTCAACTGATTAACGTATTTGAGCTTGATGCACAGCGTAGATTAGTCGATTTACCGGGTTATGGTTTTGCCCAAGTGCCATTAGCCATGAAGATTAAATGGCAACAATCTCTAGGCGAGTATTTACAGAAGCGTGCTTGTTTAAGTGGTGTTGTGGTTTTAATGGATATCCGTCATCCCCTAAAAGATCTGGATATGCAGATGATTGAATGGGCGGTGGCGAGTGAAATTCCGGTACTCGCATTACTGACTAAGTCTGATAAGCTGGCGCAAAGCGCGAAGATGAAAACCGTGAACGAAGTGCGTAAAGCGCTGGTTGAGTTTGGAGATTGGGTACAGGTTGAGCCTTTTTCTGCGCTCAAGGGCACGGGCAAACCTAAAGTGCTCAGTATCTTAAATGAATGGTGTCATCCGCAATGGTTGGCCGATGAGTTAGAAAACCAAGACGGCGCCGAGTAAGTCTTTTGCTTTATGGTCGGATGCCACAAGTGCATTCGGCCATCTTCCCCTGCGATATCCCGCTCTATCCCCTTATAAAACAATTGATTTTCAACTCTCAACACTCAAGTTTCAGGCAAAAAAATAGCCGATAACAATAGTCACCGGCCAAAGTTTTAGCTCTTTTGGGGAGAAGCTAAATTCAACAAGACTCAAGCACCATCAAATTACCTTCAATGGTTCTCAATGACGACAGCATACATCGAATTTATCTTTTATTAAAGTAAATACTCTAAAATTTACTCGCCTTTGTTGAAATCATCCCTAGAGCGAAAAAAAAGCAAAAAAAAGCCCCAGCAAACAAGTTGCTGGGGCGCCAGAATTTGGCTCGTCACTATAAGTGAAATAAAGGTCTGAAAGATAGAACATCTTAACCTCTGTACCCTACGCAGAGAATAATACGCTATTTATCTTTAAATGGAAAACAGTTTTTTTGAAAAAGTGATAATTGTGTGCGATAGATCTCAAGTTTTAGGTGAAAAAATCAGCGGTGTTTGATCTAAACTTTTCAAAAAGAGTATCTAAACCACTGTTTTAGCTAAATAGACTGTATTTTTAGTACAGAATTGATCAATTCTTCAGATTTAATGTTTTTACTCTATTTTGATGATTGTTGTTGGTTGTATCCATCAGCGAACGATTGTTTAGGCTTGTGTGGAGTGTCTCGCGGATAGCAGGTTGTGCTTATGCCGGCGTTAAAGCAGCGAGAATTGAGGGGAGATTACATTTAGTAACAGAGAGTATTGTATAGGGTCGAATGCTATTTCCCGCTCTTAAGGCGACTTAGCCCTTAAGGTTTTCGCCTACGTAAGCAACTTCTCGCCATGTTGTCCTCTGTGGCGTCGATTTTAGCGGTATATAAAAGTCGCACCAAATACAAAGGCCCATCCTTTAATGAATGAGCCTTAGTAAGTGTTAGCAATGAGGTTCGAAGCTAAAGTCTACAGTTTAAATGCTAGTGGGCTTGATCCCAGTTATCACCAATGCCGGCTTCGGCTAGGAGTTCTACATCCAGATTGGCCGCTTTGGCCATGAGTTCACACACCTTGAGCTTGAGTTTTTCAGCTTTATCGGCATCGACTTCGAACACTAATTCGTCGTGCACTTGCATGATCATGGCGATTTCACCTTGGGTATCAGTTTTTATCCAATCGGCAATGCTGATCATGGCTTTTTTAATGATATCCGCGGCGGTGCCTTGCATTGGGGCGTTAATCGCGGCTCTTTCTGCTGCTTGGCGGCGCATTGCATTACGGTCGCGAATTTCGGGTAAATACAAACGGCGACCAAATAGCGTAGAGACATAGCCTAGCTCTGCTGCACTGGCTCGTGTTTCTTCCATATACCTTAATACGCCAGGATAGCGGGCGAAGTAAGTGTCTATATAGGTTTGTGCCTCGTTGCGGGGGATGTCGAGCTGACGCGCTAATCCAAAGGCGGACATACCATAGATCAGGCCAAAGTTAACGGCTTTGGCGCGGCGACGCTGCTCCGAGGTTACGCTGTCAAAGTCGGTGCCAAATACTTCGGCGGCGGTGGCTCTGTGAATGTCTTTGCCTTCGGCGAAGGCTTTGAGTAAGCCTGCGTCTTGGGATAAATGCGCCATGATACGCAATTCAATCTGTGAATAGTCGGCGGCTAAAATCTTACGTCCCTGCGGTGCAATAAAGGCTTGGCGAATACGACGACCTTCCTCGGTGCGGATAGGAATATTCTGTAGGTTAGGTTCGCTCGAGGATAAACGCCCCGTTGCGGCATTGGCCTGATGGTAGCTTGTGTGTACTCGGCCGGTTTTAGCGTTCACCATTAAAGGTAACTTATCGGTGTAAGTACTCTTTAACTTGGTCAGGCTGCGATGCTCAAGGATCACCTTAGGCAAAGGAAAATCTAATGCCAATTCGACCAGCACTTCTTCGGCGGTGGATGGTGCACCCTTAGGCGTCTTTTTGATAACCGGATAACCCAGCTTTTCAAAAAACAGCACTTGCAGTTGCTTTGGTGAACTTAAATTGAATTTTTCACCAGCAATATCATAAGCTTTAGTTTCTAACTCATCGATTTTACGGGCAAGTTCATCACTCTGTTGACCAAGCAACATACTATCGATAAACACACCTTGGCGTTCAATATCGGACAGAATTTGGATCAGCGGCAGTTCAATATCGGTAAAAACTGAGGCTAATTCAGCTTCTTTTTCGAGTCTTGGCCACAAGTGTTGATGTAGGCGTAGCGTAATATCGGCATCTTCCGCCGCATAGGGAGCTGCTGTTTCCAACGAAATTTGGTTGAAGGTTAGCTGTTTAGCACCTTTACCGGCGATATCTTCAAAGGCGATATTTTTATGGCCCAGATATTTTAGCGCCAACCCATCCATATCATGGCGTGAGGCGATCGAGTTAAACACATAGGATTCGAGCATAGTGTCGAATACCACGCCTTGGAGTTTTATGCCTGCATTGGCTAATACGCTGATGTCATATTTCAGGTTTTGACCGACTTTTTTGATCTTGGCATCTTCGAGTAAGGGGCGAAGTTTTTCGAGTGCAGTCTGCTTATCTAATTGTTGAGGTGCGCCAACATAGTCGTGGGCTAAAGGCAGATAAGCGGCTTTTCCTGCTTCCACTGCGAAGGACATGCCAACAAGTTCCGCAACCATATAGTCGAGGCTGGTGGTCTCGGTATCTACGGCCATTAATGGCGCTTGTTTGAGTTTGGCAATCCACTCATCAAGCTGAGCTTCGGTCAGAATTGTATCGTATTGGGTTTCAATCGTGACGCTGGGCGCTGACTCTTCTTGGGTCTCTGTTGTTTCGGCTTTTGCTGCGACCGTCGCTGGCGCCTTATTATCTAAGACTTCGGCAAGCCAGCGTTTAAACTCCATCTCGCCGTAGCATTTGATCAGTTCGTCCCTGTCAGCGGGTTTGGCGGTGAGCTCATGCCAATCTTGTTCGAGTTCAACATCGGTTTTAATGGTGGCAAGCTCATAGGACAGCTTTAGCATGTCGGCATTGTCGATGATTTTCGCCGCCATGGTTTTTGCGCCCCTAAAGCCTAATTCGGTTACTTTTTCGGGCTCTGCAAGCAAATTGGCTACACTACCCGCCCCCGTGAGCATAGCTAATGCGGTTTTTTCGCCAACACCAGGTAAACCGGGAATGTTATCCGCCTTATCGCCCATCAGCGCTAAGAAATCGATAATTCTGTCTGGACCTACACCATATTTAGCCGCAACTTCTTCAGGGCCCATAATGGTATCTGTCATGGTGTTGATCAGCGTGATATTGTCATCAACCAGCTGCGCCATATCTTTATCGCCTGTACTGATGAGTACGGCGCGGTTTTCGCGGCTCGCTTGGCGAGCGATAGTGCCGATAACATCATCTGCCTCAACACCTGGGATAGAGATTAAGGGCAAGCCTAAGGCACGGATAATACGGTGCAGGGGTTCAATTTGTGAGCGCAGGTCATCCGGCATCGGTGGTCGATGCGCCTTGTATTCTTCATATAAGTCATTGCGGAAAGTTTTGCCTTTAGCGTCGAACACCACAGCGATATGACTAGGTTGATAACGGCTTAATAGGCTGCGGAGCATATTCACTACGCCATAAACTGCACCAGTAGCTTCGCCCTTTGAGTTTGTCAGGTGAGGAGGCGCATAATAGGCGCGATATAAATAAGAAGATCCATCCACAAGGACAAGTGGGTTATTGGCTATGGTCGGCATAAGTAATTTTCGTTTATCGATGACTTAGATGGCGCTAAGCATGCCACAGAAGTGGTATTTCAGCCATGGCAAATTGACCCTCAGCCTGTGGATAACTCTGTGAGTGAAAAAGTCAACTGTGAATAATGGCGATAATTACGGCTTGGTGCGATATTTTTAAGTTGTTGATTTTTATGTTTTTATAATATTTGTGTGAGTTCAATACTGTTTCTTGAAAAATCTTCCTGATTTGTGGATTTTTTATTGACTCCGTAAAATACCTAGAGGCTGGCTTAATTTTCACCGACCCTTAGATTCGACGAACTAAGTTAGCACGATTTTTAAGCAGATCAACCATTTTGTTTACAGTTTGTTAAAACCAAATGACATAAGAAGGATATTTATAATGAAAAAAATCGCAGTATTACTCAGTGGGTGCGGTGTTTTCGATGGAACAGAGATCCATGAATCGGTTTTAACGTTATTATCTCTATCGAAAGCCGGGGCTCAATATCAGTGTTTTGCTCCTGATATCAATCAGATGCATGTTGTTAATCACTTCACTGGTGAAGTAGACAAGTCGGCGACACGAAATGTGCTGGTTGAATCGGCGCGTATCGCCCGCGGCGAAGTAAAGGCTACGACCGAACTCGATATCAGCGACTTTGATGCGCTAGTTATCCCTGGTGGTTTTGGGGCGGCGAAAAATCTGTGTAATTTCGCCACTAATGGCAGTGAGTGTGAAGTGAATCCACTCGTTACTGATTTTATTAATGAATTTATTCTTGCGAAAAAGCCTGTCGGCTTTATTTGCATCGCACCTATGATGATCCCGCGTTTATATGGGCACGGCGCTAAGGGCACTATCGGTAATGATGTGGATACGGTGGCAGCCTTTAATCTGATGGGCGGCAATCATCAGGCGGCGACTGTGCATGATATCGTGGTGGATGAGGATAATAAGATTGTTAGTACGCCCGCTTATATGTTGGCGGGGAATATTGCTGAGGCACACTCTGGCATCGAGAAGCTGGTCGCCAAAGTGCTAGAACTGGCCAAGTAATTACGCCTAAACACAGCAGGGTAAACTCTAAGGCTTACCCTGCATTTGTATCTGAATATGGAGGAAATCGCGGTGAGTTAGCGAGTAGCTTTACTGCGACTATCAAGCCAGCCTTGGGCGAGACCTATCAATAGCCCACCAATATGGGCGCCATTCGCAACTGAAACACCTAAGAAATCCGTAAAGCCTAACACCAGCCAAATCAACATAAACCCCATGTAGGAGGGCGGTAAACCTATACCCGCCTCTGGTTTACGTCGCCCCATGACCCAAGTGTAACCAGCGACCGCATATACTACGCCTGACAGCCCGCCAAAGTTGGGACCACTAACATAGTATTGGACGACATTGGGTAAAGTACCTGCGACCAGTAGCAGGATTAACAGCGGGGCTGTGCCTATGCGAGTCTCGATTTTTCCACCCAAATACCACCACCAGAGCAAATTGAAGATGATATGCATGGCCGAAAAGTGTAACAAGCTTGGGGTAAACACGCGCCAGAATTGGCTAATACCCGCGTCAGGCACCGCGCCAAAATAGGAGAGGGCTTGGTAAACGGGGCTGGCGAAGCCTAAATTCATCGCAGCATAAATCAGTACACAGAGGCCGAAGATGATAAGAGTAACTGGGCCTGCGCCTGTGATAAATTGGGTAAATAGCTGTAAAGAAGGAGCGCCATAGTCGAGCTTAGTATTGGTATCACCATGCTCCCATGAGGCTTGTAAGTATTTGTTATCGTAAGGATGAGCGATAAAATGGGCGAACTCTTTACGGGCTTGCTCGGCATCCTGATCGCGGATAACCAGAATAGCGACTCCCTGCGGTAATGGCTGAATTTGGCAGTCTATCTGTTCACCTTTGAGGTAATCGACAAAGGCCTGCGCGGCTCTGCTGTTGGGGAGTCTGCCAATCTCTATCATGCATTGGCCTCATGCCAAGCGCTAAAGCCACCATCTAGGCTATAAACGTCATCAAACCCTTGCTCACACAGATATTGCGCGGCATTTTGGCTGCTGATGCCATGGTAGCAAACCACCACTAAAGGACTGTCCATATCCGCTTGGCTAATAAAGTGCGCTAGATTCTCGTTATTCAAATTAAATGCGCCATCAATGTGGCCGTTGTTAAAGCTATGACCATCGCGAATATCGACGATTTGCACTGGCTTTGACTCGGTCATTTGCACTAATTGATTCACGCTAAGGTGTTTAAAGGAAGACATAATAAAACCTGAAATAACTGAAAAGGGATAAGCGATGGGATAAGTGTGCAACATGGGGCTGCATGTGTACAGCCCCGTGATTGGCATAGCTAAGAGAATTAATCCCAGCTGAGGATGACTTTACCGGATTGGCCCGAGCCCATAGCGTCGAAGCCTTTTTGGAAATCATCAATCTTGTAGTGATGGGTGATGATAGGCGAAATATCTAAGCCAGATTGGATCAAGCTTGCCATCTTGTACCAGGTTTCGAACATTTCACGGCCGTAAATGCCTTTGATGACCAGACCCTTGAAGATCACTTTGCTCCAATCAATCGCCATTTCGCCACCTGGAATGCCGAGCATCGCGATTTTGCCGCCGTGGTTCATGGTATCTAACATGGCGTGGAAGGCAGAAGGTACGCCAGACATTTCTAGACCCACGTCAAACCCTTCGGTCATTCCGAGTTCTTTCATCACGTCTTTCAGGTTTTCCTGAGCCACGTTAACGGCACGGGTAGCACCCATTTTACGGGCCAACTCTAAGCGGTATTCGTTAACGTCGGTAATGACCACATGGCGAGCACCAACGTGGCGACATACGGCCGCAGCCATAATACCGATAGGGCCCGCGCCAGTGATTAACACGTCTTCGCCCACTAAGTCGAATGACAGCGCTGTGTGTACTGCGTTACCGAATGGATCAAAGATAGAGGCTAAATCGTCGCTGATATCATCGGGGATTTTGAAGGCGTTAAAGGCCGGGATAACCAAATATTCGGCAAATGAACCTTCGCGGTTTACACCCACACCTGAGGTGTTACGGCATAAATGGGTACGACCAGCGCGGCAGTTACGGCAGTGGCCGCAGGTGATATGGCCTTCGCCAGAAACGCGGTCACCAATGTTAAAGCCACGAACTTCTTGACCGATATCAACCACTTCACCCACATATTCGTGACCTACCACCATAGGCACAGGAATGGTTTTTTGTGACCATTCGTCCCAGTTGTAGATGTGCATGTCGGTGCCACAAATAGCGGTCTTTTTAATCTTGATCAGCAGATCGTTGTGGCCCATTTCAGGCTTAGGCGCATCGACTAACCAAATGCCTTTTTCGGCTTTTAACTTGCTTAGTGCTTTCATTTTGTAGGGTCCTAAATAATCGCCATTTCTTTAGCGATACGGGTAAAGGCTTCAATCGCTTTGTCGAGTTGCTCACGGGTGTGGGCCGCCGACATTTGAGTACGAATACGGGCTTGTCCCTTTGGCACGACAGGGAATGAGAAGCCGATAACGTAAATATGTTCTGCTAATAAACGGTTAGCGAAATCGCTCGCCAGTTTGGCATCGCCAATCATCACAGGGATAATCGCGTGGTCGGCGCCGCCTAAGGTAAAGCCTGCCGCGGACATTTTTTCGCGGAAATAACGGCTGTTTTCCCATACCGCTTCACGCAGTGCTTGGCCCGATTTGAGCATCTCTAATACATGGATAGAGGCCGTTACAATCGAAGGCGCCAATGAGTTAGAGAATAGGTAAGGGCGAGAGCGTTGACGTAACCAGTCGATGACTTCTTTTTTACCTGAAGTGAAACCGCCCGATGCGCCGCCTAAGGCCTTGCCTAAGGTGCCGGTGATAATATCGACACGGCCCATTACGCCGCAGTGTTCGTGCGAACCACGGCCGTTGAGGCCAACAAAGCCCACGGCATGTGAGTCATCAACCATGACCAAGGCGCCGTATTTATCGGCTAAATCGCACACGCCTTGCAGGTTGGCGATGACGCCGTCCATTGAGAATACGCCGTCGGTGGCGATCAAAATATTGCGCGCGCCAGCTGCTTTTGCGGCGATCAATTGCGTTTCTAAATCCGCCATATCGTTGTTAGCATAACGGAAACGTTTGGCCTTACATAAACGCACGCCATCGATAATAGAGGCATGGTTTAAGGCGTCGGAAATAATCGCATCTTCGGCATCTAACAGGGTTTCGAACAGGCCCGCGTTGGCGTCGAAGCAAGAAGAGTACAGAATCGTGTCTTCCATGCCGAGGAACTCACTCAAGCTGGCTTCGAGTTGCTTGTGGATGTCTTGGGTTCCACAAATAAAACGGACCGACGCCATACCAAAGCCATGACTGTCTAAGCCTTGCTGTGCGGCTTTGATGAGTTCAGGATGATTGGCTAGGCCTAGATAGTTGTTGGCACAAAAGTTAACAACTTCTTGGTTATTTACTTGAATGGCTGTCTGTTGCGGTGAGGCAATAACACGCTCGCTTTTATATAAACCTTCGGCTTTGATATCCGCAAGCTGTTGATTAATCTGTGCGTAGAATGAGGTAGAGGCCACCTGATATCTCCTTAGTTAACTTTATTCTGATTCTGGGAGTTGCGGCATTCTAACGCTAAACCCTATCGGCCTACAGCCTTTTTTTCATGCAGGTTAGCTAGATAAATTAGTTTAGGGCTAAAGGGGTTGTTACATTATAAAAACTAATGTGCAACATGGTCGGCATGTATGTCGCATCACCGCCAACGGCATGAATTGAGCCCGCATTTAGCGCGTTTAACCTGTTGAGTTTAGCGCTAAATGCGACGGCGTTGGACGATTAAAGCGAATCTTGGGTCGCTAACTCGTGGTAGTGCTGCTCTAAACGACAGAAGGTCGCTTGGGAGGTTGGCGTGGCGTAGGCCTTAAAAATCATCAAAACCCGCAATACTCCTTCGTACAAAATGCCTTTAGTGATGGTGGACGTGCTCGACTGGGTAAGCTGATAACCAATCCAAAAACTCACAATCATCTTGATGGTGTCGGCAAGTGGGGTGATTTTATCGTTATCAATATTTAAAAAACCATCCTGCTTGAGTTTACCTAGCACGTGACTTGAACGGGTTAATACTTGCTGCTGGGCGTGCAAATAGCGGCTTTTTAATTCTTCATCGCGGGCGAGAATATCGGCCAGATTGGCGTACATAAAACGGAATTGCCACAGGGTGTAAAACATCGCGTCGAAATAGCCGATCAATTGCTCCACATTGACTTGCTCACCTTCATAGGGTTGGAATCCCGATTCGAGGTGCGCCTCGTAGAGACTGAAGATCGAGCGGATAATGTCTTCCTTATTACGGAAGTGATAATAAAGATTCCCGGGACTCATATTCAGGTGAGCGGCAATATGATTGGTGGTGATATTTCGTTCGCCGTGCTCATTGAATAGCTCAAGGCTGGCATAGATGATTTTGTCGCGGGTTTTCATATATTTTCCAAGTGGCTAGTGAACGCTACAAATTGATTAAAGAAGGCTAACCAACGACCGCTACACTGCTGGTAAATTATCCCTAATTTAAAATCGTATGGATTCATCCCAATGAACAAAAATTCAATACGATTGATATCCCCAAACAATCTCAAGAGGCTGAAACTCGTATCTTGAGGACGCTTGGGGATATTATGCTAACATTGCCACTATTCATCAGGCAAAAACTCATAAGCACGATTTTTATGAATCGATTTTTTTACAGTGTGCTGCTTTATCTATTATCCCCTCTGCTGATTGTCTATTTGGCGTTCCGTGCCATTAAAAGCCCTGATTACCGTGGCCGCTGGGGCGAACGCTTCGGATTAACACGACTGGCACCAACGGATTTACTGATCCACTCGGTTTCTATGGGAGAAACGCTGGCGGCGATTCCGTTAATCCGCCAGATCCAACAGGCGCATCCACAGCTTAAGATTACGGTCACAACCTCAAGCCCCACGGGTTCTGCTGAGGTGCGTAAAGCCTTTGGTGATCAAGTGCAGCACTGTTATTTGCCCTTCGATTTGCCTTGGTGCGTGAACCGCTTTCTGCGCCAGTTATCCCCCAAATGGTGCATCATTATGGAGACTGAGCTGTGGCCGAATCTCGTGGTGCTGGCGGCTAAGCGCGGCGTGCGCTTGATGCTCGCTAATGCTAGGTTGTCGGCCAAATCGGCGGCGCAGTATGCCAAGCGTCCACAGTTGAGTCGCCCCATGTTGCAACGTTTAGATGTGGTTGCGGTGCAGACGCAAGCCGAGGCGCAACGATTTATTGACCTTGGGGTGCCTGCTGATAGAGTCACTGTTTGCGGCAGTTTGAAGTTTGATTTAACTATCACCCCTGAACGATTAACCCTAGCACGAGAGCTAAGGCAGACTTGGGGGAAAGAGGCTGCGCCCGTGTGGGTGGCTGGGAGTGTTCACCCCGGTGAGTTTGATGCCATGCTGAGCGCCCATAAGCAGCTGCTCGCTAAATGGCCTGAGGCGTTATTGGTGATTGCGCCGCGTCATCCCGAACAGTTTGCGGCGGTGGCCGATGTTGTCGCCAGCCAAGGGTTTGAATTTGTGCGCCGCAGTGAGGCTCAAGCGATTACCGCCACGACGCAGGTGCTGGTGGGCGATACCATGGGTGAATTGCTAACCTTCTATGGCGCAGCCGATCAAGCCTTTGTGGGCGGACGTTAATTGAAAATGGTGGCCATAATCCCTTAGAACCCGTGGCCATGGGCGTACCTGTGATGGTGGGGCCGAATCATTGGGACTTTGCCCAAATTACCCAAATGTTGGCTGACGCGGGCGGCCTGCGAATTGTGAGTTCAGGCCAAGAGTTGGGTGAGAATTTAATTCAGTATTTTGAACAACCTGCGTTACG
>NZ_AKZL01000070.1:0-24078 GCF_000282755.1 Shewanella sp. POL2 | reverse complement strand
GACCGGACTCACGCAATTTATTCCAACGTCCCGCGGCAACTTCGCAGGGGAAGGTGAATTCCTGTCACTACAGTGCGAACGATTAACCCCTAAAGATCTGTGCCTGTCCGATCTTTCTATAGTTTTTGACTATGAGACTGCTCTAATACCGAAAAACGAACAAAGTAAAACAGAGATATACAACAAAGCGAGAACTTACTTTTTGGCTCCATGTCTTTCCAATTTACACCTTCATCTAGCCCAAACACACCTAAATCATGAGCTAATTTGTGAATTTTTTGACGATGTTCAGATGAAAATGAACCATAAAAGTTATTTATTCGATTTTTATCTATGGACTGTCCTAGATTATGCGCAAAGTCATTACGCATTTTACCCAAGCTAATAAGTGGCGCTTTCAGATCTGAAGCAATACCGAGAGCTAAAGCGAGATTTACACGTGAAAAGTAATCTAGTCGCATAGGCTTCAGATGAGATGGTTCAGGAAGCGAGTTTTCAAGGAAGTTAACAACAAGATGCTCAATATGTATGTGTGTGTATATCACAGACTCGATGTCTGATTTACTGAGTAATAGGTCTTTAAAATCAACTTGATTCATGCCAATTTCCAATAATATTTATAACGCCGAGTTCAGCGGCAGCTTTTAGGTTGTGTTTTTGTGGAATACTTTTGCGCAGCAAAACCACAAATACGCGACTTAAAAGCTGTCTAGTGGAGTGGAACGCAACGGTTCTGCAATGCCTTGTTAGCTTTATAAATTACGCTCAACTTTCATAACAAAGTTTAGAATTTTTCTAACGTTTTCTATGGATACCTGAAATTCATTACTGGATCTGCAACTGACTATTTCATTATTTCCATTGATAAAAACTGAGTAACACAGACTTTTTATATGCATGATTTCCGCGCGACTATAACCAGCACCACTAAAAGCAATAGATTTTATTATTTCATCAAATGTATCAGCAATAGATTCTGTAAATTCTTGGGCATCTCTATGGGAATCAGATTGAAAAACATTAAAGGAATCTCTGATTTTATTTACCGCACTTACGCCAATTGGAAATTGATTTAATAAAAAGTCTTCTAAAATTAAGAGTGCGGCGCTTATATTTAAAAGCGCATTCTCAATATTACCTATTCTCATAGCCTCTTCACAGGCAAGGACGTATTTTTTTACTCCTGAGTTTCTAATTAAATTAGCTGAACTCAATTTTTCAAAGTCAATTCCTATAGATCGTGAGTTCTCAATTAAAAACTCCCTACAATTATTAATATGCTTTGGTAAGTCTGAGACTGAAGGCAAATTCCCATAATGCTTGAAACCAACTCTGGCTTGGTTTAACTCAAGTATTTGTTGCTTAAAAAATATTTTTTGATGATTCTTATCAATGTTGTCAACCAATGAAACGAATCCATCTTTAGAGCTAGATGAAATGTTGAGGCGCTTTGCCATTTCCCAAATAAGCATTTCGGCAGAGTCTTGCAGCAAACTGATTACCAAGCCATGACCGAAGTAATCTTCTGTTGAGAATGACTCTGATGCTTTTAAGTATAAATACTTAGATAATAATACGGAGCTCATATATTCCTTAAGCTAACAGTGTATTACCCGCTCTTCTAATAAAACCCAAACCGTATAGCGTTGGTCATTGGAATGATACGAATAAATAATTCAATCATGCCAATAAGTTAGCATCAGCATCAGAGTGATATCAACATATTTCATCCATAAAAATCGACACATTATTTACCGAGCAGCAGAAAGATGGAACAGGCACAAATCTTTAGGACTAACGGATAACACCAAGGCCACAGAAGTTTACCTTTCCCTGCGAAGTTGCTGAAGGGCGTTGAAGAAAATCGCGTGAGCGAGGCATGGATGCCTCGCTAGCTTTCGGACTATCTTTTTAACATCAAGGGGATGTACCATCGGAAGCGTTAGCTATTTTCGAATAAGCACGAAGCAAGTCTCTAATGCATGTAACTTCGCTAGGGGCGTCTTGGCTGATGTGAAAACAATAGGCAAGGAGGATAGGACGAGCAGTCCTCCTTGGTCGGGTGTGGGTTGAAGACCCACGACTTTGATTCACCTCGGCCGATAGGCCGCAAGACTCAAATACCCACAGCGATAACCTTGCCAATTCAAATGCTAAACAAACCAGCATTGTTATCGGATGTGGGGTGAAGCCCCACGACTTTAACCGACCTCGGCCGAAGGCCGTATTGCTCTTCTACACGTCAGTGGAAACTGAAACACCCAACTAACTTGCAACACAAAGATTTTGCTGAATCTTCCAACGACGTTCCATTAATGGAATCGAAAACCCATAACATACCACCACAATCAAAGGTTGAAGCTGAAAACTCAACTCAGGCCACAACATAAAGGCAGCCACGCAAGCCACAGTGCGCACAATTGCATGTACAATGGCCACCTTTTGCGCCGCTAACACGCCGAAAACCAACCACATTAATCCTGTTTGCACGGCAAGGGCGAAGGGCAAGGCTAAATAGTTTTCCATAAAAAAGGGAATACTGATGCTAAAGGTTAAAAAACTCATCCCCATGGCAGCCAAAAACACTGTTTCAAACCAATTACGATCAGTGCTTTTCTTGAAGGAGATATTTTCACCGGTGAGACGCGAGACTCCCATAGCAAGATAGACAATAGAACCTGTGCCGATAAATGTTGCCATCACCATTTGCGATGCTGGCAGTATAAAACTCAAGATAAACAATAGCGTCCATACAATCATGCCTGATAAGGGCATAGCTAAAGCACGCTTTTGGCGGTATTCGATAAGTTGTTGATCCAGTGATTGATGTTGCATGATTAAGCCTCCTTGTTGGTATGGCTTAAGTATCCCTGCATCCGCTAAATCACGGCAGTGTGAGTTGTCAGCAATTACGGATGACAAATGTCATCAATGGCAAATTTCTTAGGAAAATGAGAAGGAAAGAATGTCACAGGCATAACTTTTTTGGGATTAACAGCCAACACCGAAGTTACAGAATACACCATCCCCTCGGAGTTGCCGCAGGGCATTTGTGTTCGTTGCGTGAGCGAGGCATGGAGGCCGAGATAGCTTTCGGACTCTCTGTTTAACATCAAGGGGATGTACCATCGGAAGCGTTAGTGATTTTCGAATAAGCACGAAGCCACTAATCAATGCATGTAACTTCGCTAGGGACACCGGGCCATGTTTTATAAATAAGCCAAAAGGGGAACAGGCGTTTTTCCCCTTTTGGTCGGGTGTGGGGTGAAGCCCCACGACTTTGATTCACCGTGGCTGTAAGGCCACAACACCAAATCAGCTATGCTCGTACCTTGGGCTTAGCCGCATATACCTCACGCCTTTGCGATTGGCCGATAGCGCGGCGTTAACCCAGTATGTTATTGTTTTAGCATCATAGATTCGATTTTTGTGCTTTAACCACTAAGGGTTTACTCCAAATGGAAAAAATATTTGAAAGACTCATGTATGCATCACGCTGGATTATGGCGCCGATCTATTTAGGGCTGAGTCTAGTGCTATTGGGCTTAGGCATTAAATTCTTCCAAGAAATCTTCCATATTCTGCCAATCATTTTTACGATGACCGAAGTGGATTTAGTGCTGGTGACCCTGTCCTTGATTGATATCACCCTTGTCGGCGGCTTGATTGTGATGGTGATGTTTTCTGGCTATGAGAATTTTGTCTCGCAACTGGATGTGGGTGAAGACAGTGAGAAGCTCAGTTGGTTGGGTAAATTAGATTCAGGCTCACTGAAAAACAAAGTGGCGGCGTCGATTGTGGCGATTTCGTCGATCCACTTACTGAAAATCTTTATGGATGTGAAGAACATCGATAACGACAAAATCATGTGGTACCTGTTAATCCACATCACCTTTGTATTATCCGCTTTTGCCATGGGCTATTTGGATAAAATGACCCGCAAATAAGCATGCAATACGGGCGGGAATTGAACATCAGTTCCCGCCCCTTTCACTCCAGCCTAGGTAAAACCTAGTATTAACTTAGCAGCACCATCAACATTTATAGTTATCAGCCCTTTATAACCTAAAACGACTCAGAGATGTTTTCATCTCATTAGCCATTTTCCGCAGTTGATGGCTAGCAGTCGATAATTCTGAAGATTTGATATTGGTGTTTTCTACCGCCTGCGCAATATTTTCCATATTCTGATTAATCGTCCCCGACACAACGGCCAGTTGTTCTGTTGCGCTAGCAAGTTGGTCATTCACATCGGTAATGCTCGACACCGCGGCGTTAATACGCGTTAGTGCCTCATTGGCCCGTTGAGAACAGGCAATTGTTTGTTCTGTTTCGGTTCGGCTTTGCGCCATTGATTGCACAGCGTTGACTGAGTCTTGCTGAATACCTTGAATACGCCTATTAATGTCCTGAGTTGACGCTTGAGAGCGGCTAGCAAGAGTGCGAACTTCATCTGCCACCACCGCAAAACCCCGCCCCATTTCGCCTGCACGTGCCGCTTCTATCGCAGCATTTAAAGCCAATAGATTGGTCTGCTCCGCAATAGCACCAATCACATCGGTGACAGCGCCGATTTCATCACCACGTTTAGATAACTGCCCGATCACATCAGAGACTTGCTCCAGTTTCAGTTTAAGCGCATCAATCGCTGTTATCGTTTGCCCGACGGACATTACCCCATTTTGAGCTTCATTGTCGGCGTCCCTTGTCGCTTTAGCGGCCATAGTCGCGCTGCGAGCCATGTCCTCACAGGTCGAGGTCATTTCATTTACCGCGGTGGCGACTTGGGCAGTTTGATCCATCACATTTTGTAAAATGTGCTGTGTCTGTTGGCTGGTATGATCAAGCGCTTCAGATTGCTCGACCAATTGCTCTGCCATCGACGACTGTTGACCGATAATATTGCGTAATTGCTTGATAAGACCACTTAATGCCGCTAACAGGCTATCGTGATCTCCCGCTTTCAAGCCAAAGTTCACCGAAAAATCCCCTGCTGCAACCTGCTGTACCAGTGCTTTTGTTGTCGCCAGTTCTCCCCCGAGTGCCTGTAATAACCAGCGACGGATAAATAACGACACACCTATGGTCAGCGCCATAATAACCACGACAACTAATCCAACTCGGATAGCCACCGCCCAAAAGGCCTCCTTAACATCATCAATATAAAGACCAGAGCCCAGCACCCAACCCCATTTATCATCCTTAGCCACGTAAGACAACTTAGCGTAGCGCTCCTCGGTTACTCCCCCGCCTTTTATGGGTTTAGGCCATTGGTATTCAACAAAGCCATTGCCATAACGGGTGATCACGTCAACAAAACTGACGAACAAGTTAGCATTATTGAGGGGCTGTTGTTGGCTGCCATCACGGTTACGCATTAAGGTGGCGTGATAAAAGTTGGGCCGATCCAATACGGTACCGTCCAGAGCCGATACCGTTGGATGCATAACCATTTTGGGTATAGGCCGACCGGTATCGTTAATCCAAATATATTCCGCGCCATCATAACGAATGGCCTTAATGGTCGCCATGGCCTGCTGCTGCGCCTGTTCAGTGCTTAACGAACCGCTTTGCTCCAGAGCTTGATAATGTTTAACGACGCTCAGGCCACTATCAATAATCGCCACAACACGATCTTCCCGCCCCTTAATCAAACTCTGGTTAAGGGTATTTAGCTCCATTAGACCCAATACCACAAAGCCCAACAATGCGAGTAACGGAATGCTGAGTAATCGGCCTCCGACTGTCTGCCAAAATCCAGCCATGGTGCCTCCTAATATTCCAAGTGATTCAAGCTTATAAATCAGTATGGTTGAAGTTTCATTTATTTAGCCACTTTTAATTTGATAAAAGTACTCTATGGATTTGTAACAACTCACCTTGGGACTAGCTACTTTTTAGCTCAAATAAAGGCCGTATTTAGGCTGAACAAGCTCAGAGGATTGATTGTTGTCGCAACAACAAAAGGCAAGTAAATAGACCAATATCAATCCTGATTTATTTAACAAAAAAGCCACTTTAATCAGTGGCTTTAGTATTTAAAAAGATGCTTGAGGACGTTAATTCTTGGCTAACTCAAGCTCATGCACTTTTTCGGTTTGATCGACTATGGTCAATACCGCGGTATCGCCAACTACGTTGCAGGACGTCAACACCATATCGATGATGCGATCCAGCGCGGCCACAATCGCAAAGGCTTCAATCGGCAAGCCCATTTGATGGATTAACACCCCAATCATCACCATGCCACCACCGGGTACACCTCCCGCGCCAACAGATAACAAAAAGATACTAAACAGTAGCGATGGCAGTTGCTCGCTGGTGATTGGCATTCCGAAGGCATTGGCAACAAAGAAAATCGCAATGGTGATATAAATCGCCACACCGCCCATATTCATGGTTGCCCCAAGCGGTACACCAAAGCCTGCCACGGCGCGGTTAACCCCAAGCTTTTCCGTTAGGGTGCGCATGGTCACAGGAATCGTGGCATTAGAGCTGGCGGTTGACAGTGAAAACAGCACTTGCTCCTGCGTCTTCGCCCGAAAGGCCTTAGCCGAAATCGGTGTAAACATACCAACAGCCAACGGATAGACCACAAAAATCCACAACAACAGCAGGGCTAGAATGATCACTAGGTACTCAAGCACACTCATAAATACCGCGGCATCTAAGGTAGCGCCTAACTTAAACATCAGCGCAAACACCCCGAAAGGCGCAAGACTCATCACCACAGAAATCAGCTTCATCATGATTTTATTGGCGGTTTGAAAGCCTTGTACCGCACCAGCCACATGCTCGCCGAGGGACTTCATCACTCCACCCAACATCAGCGCCATAAAGATCACTTGTAGCATATTGCCCGACATAAAAGCCGCTACCGGATTACGCGGCACAATATCAATCAACAGCGCCATTAAGCTGGGGAGTTCGGTCGCGGTAATGGCGACACCATCGGTGCTGCTCATATCGACGCCTTTACCTGGGTCGAGCAGTAGCACCACTAACAGAGCGGTCGAGATGGCGACCACAGTATTAATGATGTAAAAGCCGAAGGTTTTGCCGCCAAGGCGCCCAAAGCTTTTTAAGTCCTGCAACTCGCACACACCGCAAACGATACTGACAAATACCAGAGGTACGACCAACATCATGATCATGTTGACGAACATAGTGCCGACGCCGCTAGCCAATTCGACTAAATTGCCTGAAAAAAAGCCAATATCGTTTAAAAAATACTGCACTAAAGTGCCAAGAATAAGTCCCGCAAATAGACCGATAAAGATCCGTGTCGAAAGTGATTTCATCATGCTGATCGTTTTCCCAGATAGCTCATCTTTTGATATTCATCTTCCTTGATGAGCAAAATCGCCATTCCCTTTTCGCTTCAGGCGGGGATAGTGAAACATGCTGGCAGTAAATTCAATGAATAAATTTACTTATTTCATTTTCAATTAAGCCAAATTCATCACAAAAATTTTGTATTATTCTGATTTATAACAAAAATAAAATCATAGATTAATAATCACGCTATTAATACATAAGTTAAAAAATCAAAAATTAAACACTATTTAAACCAAATAAACACAATTAATCGATTGATACCGAATAAGACTAGATTTAAAAACTGAATAAATACTTTAAATAGTATTAAAAACTACAGATATCGAACTTAACAGAGAGATGGTGAAGGATAACGACTAACAATATGCCAGTAGCACTAGCTCAAGCCGATGCGACAGCAGGTGCTGCTGTTTAATGCTAATTCGTTGCTGAGTTAACCAACGGCTTAATTGCTGCCAATTTTTTTAAGTCGGCAGACTGTAAATATTTAGCCTGAGGCGCTTGCTTAGCAAAGTCATCAGCGGAATTAATCTGGGGGATAGCGAGTAACTCGCTGGGCGCAAAAAGCGCTAACTGCGGCACGATACAATGGGTCATACCCGTTAAGGTATGGGCAATTTGCAGCCCTGCGGGGTCGAGATCGGTAAAGGCAATAATCGGCATTTTACCCGCCATCGCCTGTAAAAACTGCCGCACACCAATGGGGGAATGGTGGCCGCTACCACGGTAAATCACCATAATGCGGCTAAGCTCTTCAGGTAAGCGCGCTTGGGTTATTGCATCGAATATATCTAGGTTTTCAACCACTAAGATGGCGTTAACATCAAGCTCATCGCAATGGCTTTGCGCCTCATCTAAGGGAGTACGTAACGAGGCCCGTGCAGACATTCCCAAGGGCGGCGATTCAAAACCGAGATACTTCAACAAAACATACTCGGCTTCGGGGCGGATGTTCGCCAGCTTTTCATTCTGGCTTTGGGCGGACATGGTGATGCGGTCTAGATTAAAGTCCAGTGCCTGTAAATCCACGCCCTCTTTTGCCAATACGCCTTGGCGCAGCAACTCAAAATCCCTTGGCGCAAAACACAAATATTTTTCCGCACCATCCAGCTCGCCCACTTCTAACTCACGGTAAATCGTTCGCCAATTCGGGCTAAGTTTTACCCTTGAAGAGCGATTAAGATAAACGCTCTCCAAGAGTTGCAACTGCTGTTTACCTAGGCGAGCCATAATTCCACGTCGCGGATAATAAAGTTACCGCTGTAGAGCGGATGGGGTTCGCCTAAAGGTTCTAACTCGAAATAGGCTTTATGCTCATCGGGTAAGCCGTCGTAGCCGCCAATCACTTGATAAATCCAGCTTTCAGCATCCCATGGCAGGGCTTTTTCGGCTAAGTAGTCGAGCGCCGACTGACGTAAGCCAGACTCAATCACATCAACAAAATAGGCATCTACGGCTTGCTTGAGTGGATTATCAGGAATATCAAAGTCTTCACTCTGAGTAAGCGACACGCTCACATCCTGCTCACGTACAGTTTCGACTATGCCCTGACGACTAATCGCCTTGATATGAGCGACAATATTCATCAGCTCAAACTCTTGGCTGGCGTTATGCACATCCACAGACGCTGGGGCCAACAGCACTTCGGCGCGATTGAAAAGGCTTGGGATTTCCTTGTGGGACACATGGTCCGCAGGGCGATAATCCGGATGCAAATCGGTGTACAGTAACCAGCCCTTAAGTAAGCGCGTACGACCGCGAATTTGCCTAAAGCGGCCAAGGAGTTCCAGCAACCTGCCCTGCACCACACTGAGCTCCTGGGCGCAGTCACTCATGGTTTCCTGCAAGGTGGTCACCAGCAACTTACGCAGCTCACGGATATCACCGGCGATTTCGCCTAATTCGCTAAACTGGAACATCTCCAAACCATTGAGTAATTCAGATACTTGGCTCTGGGCGAGTTCGTTTTCACGGATCTTAGCGTTAATGGTGCCGACATAACCGAACTCGTTATTGATCCGCCCCCACAACACCCGGATGGAATAGCGCAAACTGTCGGCAAAGCTATATACATGCTCACTTAAATCAGACAGATACGCCTCGGCAGCACTGTAATCAGAGCTGTGACGCGCCTCTTTATAATGGTCGGCCAAGGTTTTAATGGTGGCGAGCGCCGAGCCGACGTTGGAGTCGATTTGGCGATTGCGCTCATCACTTAAGCCCTCTTCGAGCAAGGCGCGTACCGAGCGTTTAAGGCGCAGCTCTTGATCTGGCTCTGGGCGCCATAAAATCCCAGCCTGTTTGAGTTTTTCAACCACGGCGGGATCATGGGCATCTTCATTGAGCGAGCCCGCTAAATAGGCGTCCATAATGATGTCAGCATGGCGGCCTAACTGCTTGAGTAGCTTAACCCCAGCCTGATGTAAGTTACTGCTCATCACGGCCTCCTTGGTTGATGCTGTGCGTTATCATCCAAGGCATCATAGCAAATCCCGCTGGGTCGCCGTTTCCGCCTGCGCCTCAAGGCTTAAGCCTTCAGTTTCGTCGATAAAGCGGATCACTTCGTACAGATAATCCAGCTTGCCCGTCGCGATATAAATTTGTTTTTCAACGTTAGGGCGCACCAGATAGCCAAGCTCCACTAAGCGTTTGAACACTAACTTAATTTGCGCATCGCTATTGGTACTGGTTGAGCCGAATAAACGGTATTGGCTGAGTTTGGCCAACTGCTCACGAAATGCAGGGGTATCTTCAATTCGGCTTTGCAGCTCGGTTAACCGTACTGGCGCACCTTCGCTTAAGGGCGCATCTTGGCCGCTGGCTTCCTGCACTAATACCAGCCACTCCACCATAGGAATAAGTGCCTGACAAATATCCTTAAACTGCGATGAAATCACCTTGCGCTCGCTCTCGCCTAACTGCAAATAACCGCAGAAAAACACGTCACCCTCGGCGGCCGAGGCCACGGTGCGGTTGATTTGATTCAGATAAGCCTCGACCCGCTCGCGGGTGCTGTTATTTTTCAATGCGCGCCAGCCATCTTCATTGGTGGTGCGGCAAATAAATTCGCCCTTGAGCAAGAGTTCGATAATAGCGCCCGTGCCGACTAAGACGGTTTGGTTTGACTCATTCATGGCACTCATTAGATGGCCTCCTTGCTCAGGCGTTTACTCAACAAATCGGCAATCGGATTGGCCTTGGGCTTCACCACCTGCAACTTCTTAGTTTGTTTATTAATAATGTAACGGTGCTCAAACAGGTTCAGCACTTCTGACTCTGGGTTCGGGAAGGCGCCTAACACGCAGATATTGTTGTTACCACAGGCATCGAAGATCTTCTTCACGTTGGTGTGGTGCAGCGTACCCAGCTCGTCAATAGGCCAGTGAATGGTCACATCGGCACGACCACGTAACAAACGCGTAAATGCCAACAGGAACTTACATAAAATCAGGTAAGCCATGCCGTGGCTGGATGATTCGTTCAGCTGTCTGTCGGTGCGGATAATCAAATCGCTATTGCCCTCTTTGAGGCGCAGCTCGATTTCAAGCAGCTTAGAAATGCCGCCAGTTAAGGCCGCGCGGCCAATAATATCCAAGGCGCGGCGCATGCTGTTGGTGTATTCCTCATCGGGCAGACCATTAAAGCCATCGGCTTTCCAATTTTTGAAGGCTTTAACAAACTGCTCAAGCTCGGGCCAAAACTCTAATTCGCTGATCTTAGAACGAATACGAACCGCAGATTCCGATACGCCATCGAGGAATAACTCCTCGCCCACTTCGCGGGTAATGCGCGCACTTTGCGAAGCGATACGGCGGTCGATATCGGCCAGCACATCGTAAAAGGCGGTTAAATCGACACCGAAGATCCGCCCCTGCTCACGCAGCGCCATAATGGATTGCGGCACAATCACATTGAGTAGCTGTTCAAGCTGCGGCACAAGCTTGCGGTAATCCAACAGGCGAATACCTTTGTCGTTGATAAAACTCGACTCTTCGCGGGCACGCTCCCAGGTTTCGGCTAAACCTGAGCCTGACTTGCTGGCAATAACAGAGTCAAAATGCTCCACATATTGCTTAACCGAGCCCATCAAATAATCGCGTTTTAGCAGTAAATCTTCGCCCTGACGCAAACGCTCGCCGAGGCTACCTTGGGCTTCTTCATTGTTGGCGGGCAGTTTCAGCTCCGCCAACTTACGCATCACGGCGCGCAGTTTAGTAAGTTTTCAGAGGCTTCAATCTGGGCCGCATCCGAGGCCTTGCGCTCGGTCTCGAGTTGTTGACGGCGGGTCTTCACTTCTTGAGTCTTGGCTTTAAGCTGCTGATCGATTTCCGAGGCGGCGCGTTTAACGTCGCTTAACTGGGTTTGCAGCTTGGGCTTACGGATAAGCCAAGTGTGTTGATACCAATCGTCAAAGCGCAATACCTCGCTGCGACGCTGCTCGGCGCGGCTGATTTTGGTTTCAAGCTCACGAATTTGTTGCTTGAGTTTAAGGATATTGTCCTCATCCACACCGCGGGATTTAAGCTCGTTTTTGTACCAGGTTTCGCAGGCTTTCTGCTCGGCCTTAGCGCTTTCGCGGCGGGCATCGATAGTGGCCTTGATTTGCCCGAGTTGATTGTCGAGCGCGCCAATGACTTCCTGCCAGTAGGCTTGTTTTTCCATGCGCGCTTCGAGCGCCTGCTCTTTTTGCTCTTCGAGCCAGAGCTGATGTTGATGCTTAAGCTGCTTTAACTCGCCATCGAGTTGAGTTAAGCGCTGCTGGGCAAAGGCTTTACGCTCGGCCAGCGCCTTGTTGATTTTATCCTGCTCACTGCGTTTTTCATCGAACAGACGACGTAAATCATCGCGGCTATTTTTATAAGCCGTGCGGGCAAAGGTGAGTTCGCGGCTGAGTTTATCCAGCTCGCCGTTAATCGCCACCAGCTGTGATTCGGCCTCGGCCTGTAATTCCTGCGCGCTTTGCAGCGCTTCTTCGGCCTTGCTTAAACGAATACGTAGCTCCTGCTCGGAGGCGGCATATTCAGGCACATCAATGGCTTTAAGATCTAAATGCACCCCAAACACAGTGTCGCTCTCGCCCATCACACTTGGGTGTAAATCGGTGCGATGCAGTAACTCTGGCGCAATCACTTTACCCAGACTTTGCTCCCAACCTTGGGCTTCCTTACGCAGGAACTCAAGTAAAGTATGGGACTGCGGGAACAGCATATGGTGCAGTTCATCGAGCGCAGTTTGGCGCTCGTTAACCCGCAGGCTGGCGATACGCAGTGCTTCGTTGGCTTGGTCGCGTTTGGCGCGTAATTTACGCTCCTCGCCCGTTAAGCGCTCAACCTTGGCATTGCAGCTTTCTTGCTCTTCGTCGGCGCGGTGAATCCGCTCGTCGAAAATCGCAAGGCTTAACTTTTCTTCCTCGGTGTAGGTTACGCCATCGACACGTAACTTAAGCTCGGCGGCATTGAGTTTGAATTGGTATTCCTGCTCGCTAAAGCTCGCCTTGCCCGCATCCATTTGGCTACGCCATTGGGCTTCGAGGGCATCGAGATCGGCTCTTGCCACTTCACGCTGCTTATCGCGCGCTTCGCGTTGTTTATCCTGATCGCTATGCAAACCTTCCAGCTCGCGGTTTAACTGCTCACCAATTTTGCTGCGGCGGGCATTGTAAGCCGCTTCAATATCTTGGTGTTTTTCAGTTTGTAACTTATGGCGCTCGCTTAAGTTTTCCATGTCCGCGCGCCAGTTTGGCAGCATGTCCAAATCGGCCTTGGCTTGCTCGATATTGGCATCTAAAAAGGCGCCGTGCTGATCTTCAATGGCATCTAGCTCGTACTCGCACTTAGCTACGTCACCCTTGGCGGCGGATAGGTCGAGGTTAAGCTCGTCACGCACTTCTTTCCATTCGTCGTCCAACATTCGAAGCTTTAAATTCAGCTCCTTAGACAAGGTTTGTTGGATCTCTAAACGATCGGCCTCTAGGCTTTCGTCATTGCGATAACCACGGGACAGGCTCGAGAGACGCATCTCGGCGCTGAGCAGTTGGTTAAATTCCTGCTCAAGTTTTTCAAACTCGGGGCGGATCACTTCAAAGCCTTGGATTAACTGGCTCTCGCGGATCCATGCTTCGACGCGCTGTGGGTTTAAGCGCGAGCTTGGCGGATTTACTCCATCTTCTTCCAAAATGGCGGCGATCATCGATTTGACCGTTTCCATTTTGCCTTCTTTGGAGTGGACGGCTTTAGCGAGTTTCTCGATATGGCGCAGTGAATGCTCGCCTTCACACAGGGCAAATTGGCGCGCATAGGCCCGCAGTTCGCTGCGGTTGCTACCCGTACTCAACAGGGTGCGGTCGTTTTGAATAATCGCGCGGTATTCGCGGGTGTTGAGCAAGTTGGTGGTAGCTACGCCCTGGCGTTTTAAATCACGGCCAAGTTCTGCCATGTTGTGGCAGAGAATAGTGTCACCATTTTGCGATTTAATATAATCACTTAACTCAAAACCCTTGGCGATAAAGCGGTAGTTCACGCCTTTGCCATCACCCGCCGACGCCAGCACAGCTTGATACAGCAAGCCATCGGCCTTTTGGTATTCGTAAATGATGTAGCTTGAATCGTGTGGCAAGTACCAACGCTCGAAACTGTCACGGGTTGAAGGCACCACGCGGCTAGGATATTCGCCATAAAATACCGGTACTAAACGTTGTAGCGTGGTTTTACCCGAGGCGTTAGTACCACAAATATTGGTATGGCCATTGAGGGCGAGTTCCACAACGCCCGGAAGGTGCGTATCAATCAGCACAATACGAATCAAGCTTGGCATTTCATTCCTTATCCAAACGGGAGCACCTTATGTAAAAGCGAACGATAAGGTCATCCAAAAGCGGCATCGAACTTCAAACATGGTGATGTTAAAAATCGTGGCCTTAAAATTAAGCCCCTAAAATAAGGCAATCGTCGAGCCTTGGCAATTAAGCACCTAGGGCTGAATGCGTTAGCTCACATCAAACGGCCAAGGATACGCCAATTCGCCCTAACAAAGGTTAGTTTTATGCGGGGGAAGGCGATCGGCAATCCGGCCGTAGATTAACATCATCTCGGCGAGCGAGCTGACCTGCATGCCTTTCATCAAGTTCGCACGGTGAATTTCGACCGTGCGCATGGCGATGCACAGCGTATCGGCGATCTCCTGATTCTTATAGCCTTTGGCGATCAGGGTAAGGATTTCCCGCTCCCGCGGTGTGAGCGACTGATAAGTCTGAAGATATTGGTTATCTTGATAATGCGACTTGGCATTCGCCAAGGCTTTTACCACAGCGTCCGCGAGCTTAGCGCCATCGGCGGGCTTTTGGAAAAAATCCACCGCCCCGAGTTTTAGCGCCTCCACCGCCATCGGCACATCGCCATGGCCAGTCAAATAAATTACCGCCAGCGGACTATTGTGCTGCACTAATTGCGCATGTAACTGCGGCCCACTTAAGCCCGGCATACGAACATCGACTAAGGCGCAGCCCGGCTGGCTTAAATCGATGGCGGCAAAAAATGCCTCGGCGCTATCAAAGTCACGGATATTCAAGCCATAGCTTTCGAGCATAAACCGCAGCGAGCGGCGCACCGACTCATCATCATCGATTAAATACACGGGCAATTCGTGGCTCATGCTGGTGCTCCATCAAACTTACGGGGTAAGGATACCTGCGCTTGGCAGCCGCCACTTAAAGCGGTTTCTAGGCTAAAGCGGCCACCATGACTCTCGGCGATATCACGGCAAATCACCAGCCCTAGCCCTAAGCCCTCCGACTTAGTCGAATAAAAGGCTTGCATCAGCAGATTGGCATCCTCAGTTAAACCTGTGCCATTGTCTGTGACCGTGAGCAGTAGCTTGTGTTCTTGGTAACGCAGATCGATATCAATCGTGGGCTGATAGGGTTTCGAGGCATCGACCTCGCTCTGTTGGCGTTGCACACAGGCATCGGCGGCATTTTTCAAAAGGTTGAGCAATAGTTGCTGCATGCCCACTTCATCTAAAGGCAATTGATAGGCTTCGCCGCTCACATTGGTTGAAAGCTGGATATGGTGCTGCTCCAGCTCATAGGCAAGCAGCGGCGCAGTATCATTCACTAACTGATGTAAATACAGAGGCTGCTTAGAGACAGGCCGCTTTTTCAATAAATTACGTAAACGGCTGATAATACTGTCGGCGCGGCTGACTTCTTGCTGGATTAAAGTCAGCACGGATTGTAATTCTTCTGGACTGGTCCCACGCTGCAAACGTACCTCGGCGCCATGGCAATAATGGCCGATCGCCGCCAAAGGTTGGTTGAGTTCGTGGGAGAGGCTAGCCCCAAGCTCCCCCGCAATCGCAATGCGCTGAGCGTGCTCCAACAGGGCTCGGTTTTCACTGAGTTGCCTCTGGGTATTGATTAACTCTCGGCCGCGGCGACTAAAGCGGTATTCGAGCCAGAAATGGTAGACATTGAGCAATACCAATATGGTCAACGCAAACCAAGCCCAATGTTGATGCAGTTTTACCCATTGCCATGCCCGCTGCCACCAAGGGGCTTGCAGTGGATGCATATCCAGATCTTTAAGCAGTTGATCTATCGCCAATTGACTCACGGCCGTGGTCCAACCCGCAGATTCGGCGGCTTTAGCGGCGGGGCTGTCTTCGGGTAATGCTAGTAGGGCTTGAGTCACCTGTTTTGCGAGGGATTGGGTCGCACGGTTGGTTTTAGCCATAGACCAGTTGGGATATAACCGACTCGAGACTTGGCAATGAAACCCCGCAGGCGCCTGATTATCGAGCACCCGATAATCTTGCAGCTTGATCAAACCTTCGGCCTGCATTTGCTCAAGCTGACATACGGGCACAATTGCCGCATCTAAACTTGGGGATTTATCGCTTAGCTTATCTGTCGCACCGAGCTGATAAATAAGGTTATCGAGTGGAAAACCTAAGGAGATAATTTCTCCTACAAAATGGGGTAAATCTACCCCCTTAAGCTGCGCCTCATAAACTAAAGTGAGATAACCGCCGAAGGCATTTTTAGAGACAATCCCGAGTCGCTTGCCCTTAAGATCCTGTAAGGTCTGATAGGGTGAATCGGCTCTGACCACCAGCGCAGACCCCACTTGCATCGCAGCGCCATTATTGATTGGGCTTCGGAGGGTAGCGAGCCAAGACAGGGAAAATTGCCGCGCCAACATCACCGACTGCCCAGGGTTAGTGATAACAAAGTCAAGAGCTTCGGTTTCAACGCCTTTGGCTAATTCTTCAAGGCTTAAGGGATGCAATCTAAAGTAACTGTTAGGTATTTGCGACTCTAGCCAGCCCATCAAAGGTTGCCAACGATTGACTGTGCTCTTATAGCCCCGTATTGCCAATACGCCGACATCGACCACTTGATAGTTAGCGCCAGCTTCATCCATCAACTCTCCCGCAGGAGCAACAGTTAATGCGCCTACAGTTTTATCTTGAGTGGCCAAAACTTCTGCCATGGCTGAGATACTCAGTAGGCTAAACAGTACGATGACGAGTTTCACCGCCATTCGCCAGCCATTGGTTGATACGACAAAACCCAACACTGTATCCATTCTCCTAAGCTTTAAGATTCAATCCTAAACAATAACCCCTAAACTCTTAAAGGTCATTCTAACTGATATTTATTGCGCTAGATCAAGTCCCTATCCGATATGTGGAAAACCACTATAGAGATGCCGCCTCCCCTTTTACAGAATGCGCTTAACGCTAAACCCGCGGTCTTCGACCCGTTTTATCTGTAAGAGTGAAGGAAATCCTATGGACAAGAGTAAACGTCAGTTTCTCGGAAAAATGGCCAGCGTGAGTGTCGGCGCCGCGCTCATTCCCGTCGTGCAAGTGCAGGCACAACAGACTGAACCTGCACCTACAGGCAAACGCTACGGTATGGTCATCGATTTGCGCCGCTGCGTTGGTTGCCAAGCCTGCACCGTGGCGTGCACCTTCGAAAACCTGCCACCCTTGGGGCAATTTCGTACCACGGTACAGCAATACGAAGTGTCACAACAGGATGCTACCACGCCACCCGCATTTTTAATGCTGCCAAGACTGTGTAATCACTGTGAGAACCCGCCTTGCATTCCTATTTGCCCCACGGGAGCCACCTTCCAACGCCCAGATGGCATTGTGGTCGTCAACAACGAATGGTGCGTCGGTTGCGGATACTGTGTGCAGGCTTGCCCCTACGATGCCCGCTTTATCAACCATGAGACCAACAGTGCCGATAAATGCACCTTCTGCGCCCATAGGCTCGAAGCTGGACTACTGCCCGCCTGTGTCGAAACCTGCGTTGGTGAAGCGAGGGTGATTGGCGATCTAAATGATCCTAATAGTCAAATCAGTCAGTTACTCACAGCCAATAAGACAGATATCAAGGTACTCAAGCCCGATGCCAATACGGCCCCCAGAGTATTTTATATCGGCATGAACAGCGCCTTTGAAGATCGTATCAACGGCCAAGCCCCCGTTCGCACCCTACTGACTGACACTGGCGAGGAGATCCACCATGGTCATTAAAGAAATCTTTACCCCCGATATTGCCATCACTTGGCTGCCTTGGGCGGTGCAATACTTTTTTCTGATGGGTTTGGCCTACGCCAGTGTGTGGGTGGCGACCATCCATTTATTTAGCGCGAAACAAACCGATGCCAGACTGCTCAAACTCTGCGCCTGTTTGATGCTTACCGCCGGCATAGTCGCGCCGATTGCGCTGCTTGCGGACTTACACCAACCGCTGCGGGCATGGCATTTCTATGCCCAAATCAGACCGCATTCGTGGATGTGGTACGGCGCTTTTTTACTGCCGATATTTTCCGGTGCGAGTGCCCTTTTTGCTTGGCTCTTACTGCGCCAATACTTGCCAACTAAAGCCTCGACACAAGGGGAATCGTCCCAAGATTGGGTAAGGCGTATTGCTCAACTTATCCGCCTCGGAGACTGGGATAGCGATAAATGGATCAAGCCAATCGCACTGATTGCTAGCCTAAGCGCCTGCAGTATTGCGCTTTATACCGGAATGGAAACCATGGCGATCAAAGCACGGCCGCTCTGGCATACCTATTGGTTGCCGCCATTGATGGCAACCAGTGCCCTGCTCGCCGCCTGCGGCACCCTAGCCGTGCTTAATCGTGTTTTGCATGGTTATCAAGCCAGCACCCAAGACAGATTACTGCAATGGGTCAGGGCAAGCTTTGGTCTCTTCGCCCTGTGTCTTATCGGCTGGGCCTTATTCGATAACGGCTCGGCGCACGAAGCGGCGTTGTTATTAGACACCAGCCCAAGCTGGCAACTCGCCGCCATCTGGGTATTGGTTACCCTAGCTCTGCTGGCCTTAGTTCTGGCAGTACGCCGCCTCCCCTCGATATTGATGTTAGTCGTCAGTTTAACGACGGTGCATCTGGCATGGGGATTTCGCTGGATTGTACTTATCCAAGCGCAAACCGACCCTAAATACGGCGCGGGCACTTATTTCTATCAATTGCCTTGGGGGCCAGAGGGGCTATTAGGTATTGCGGGCACCTTTGGTCTCTGGATCGCATTGATGGTGTTAGTGTCTGAATTTATTCGCCATCAACCTCGCTCAGCCCATCAGGCCTTGTGAGCCACAGCACCTTCCATATTAAGAAGTTACCGCATTAAGGAGTCCGTAATGGATAAGAGTAAACGTCGTTTTATCAAAGGCGCAGCTGTGACGGGTGGCGTGGGATTATTTGCCGCAGGTTACAGCCATACCTTAGCGCAAATGGGCAAAGGGGTCGTGCATGGCAGTTCGGGAAAAACCACCCAAGATCCCATCCATGGCAATTCGCTAGCCCCTGAATATAAAGTGGATTTAACCTCAGGCCAGCTGATTGGCAACGATGAACAACGCATCGCCAATACCATGTGTCTCGGCTGCTGGACCAAGTGTGGCGTGCGAGCCCGTATCGATAATAAGACCGATAAGATCCTCCGCATCAGCGGCAATCCCTATCATCCGCTCTCGGCGCGGGAACATATCGACTTCGATACCCCGATCAAAACCGCCTTAGTCGGCTTAAGCGCCTATCAAGAGCAAGGCTTACAAGGGCGTTCCACCGCCTGCGCCCGTGGCAATGCCATGTTAGAACAATTAGATAGCCCCTACCGTGTCACCCAATGCCTTAAACGGGTCGGGCCGCGCGGCAGTGGGCAATGGCAAAGCATTAGTTTCGAGCAACTGCTGACCGAGGTTGTCGATGGCGGTGACTTATTTGGTGAGGGGCATGTGGAGGGCTTAAGAGCGATTCGCGATATCAGCACGCCACTCGATACCCATAATCCTGAATATGGCCCCAAGGCCAACCAGCTCTTAGTGTCAAACGCCTCGGATGAAGGCCGAGATGTGATCATTAAACGCTTTACCTTCAATAGCTTCGGCACGCGAAATTTTGCCAACCACGGCGCCTATTGCGGCTTTACCTATCGCGCAGGTGCGGGTGCCCTGCTCGACGATTTAAAGAAATACGCCCACCTTAAGCCCGACTGGGACAATAGCGAGTTTTTGCTGTTTATCGGCACCTCGCCACAGCAGTCGGGCAATCCTTTTAAACGCCAAGCACGGCAGTTGGCCAACGCTCGGGTCGATGGGCGGGAATTTAGTTATGTGGTGGTATCGCCCATGCTGCCCAACACCTCGAACCAACCCTGCGCCGGTAACAATACTTGGCTGCCAATCCGCCCCGCGACCGACTCCGCCCTCGCCATGGGCATGCTGCGCTGGATTATCGATAACCAGCGCTACGCCAGTGCCTTTTTAACCGCGCCCAATGCCGAGGCGGCGAAAGCAGCAGGCTACCGAGGCTTTAGTAATGCCAGCTTCTTAATCATCAGCACGCCAAATCACCCCAGATACGGCCAATATTTGTATGCCAGCGATCTCGGCCTGCCCTTCGAAGGCAAAGCCTATGGCGAGCAGGATTCTCCACTGGTTGTCGATGCCGCTACTGGGCAGATTCTACCGGCTGGACAATGCGCCAAGGCGCAACTTGAGGTGGAGCAAAGCGTGAATACGCCAAAGGGTGAGCTGAGCGTGAAATCCAGTTTTCAGCTACTCAGTGAAGCCGCGCGCAGTGTCGAGATGGCCGACTACGCCAAGGAGTGCGATATCAGCGAGGCGCAAATTGCCGCACTTGCCCACAAGTTTACTAGCCATGGCACTAAGGCGGCGGTGATTTCCCACGGCGGTACCATGAGCGCCAACGGTTTTTACAGCGCATGGGCGATCATGATGCTTAACGCCATGATTGGTAACCTAAATCTTAAGGGCGGCGCGATAGCTAAGGGCGGCACCTTCCCCGCCTTTGGAGCTGGCCCAAGGTACAATTTGCAGGACTTTGACGGCATGGTCGAACCTAAGGGCGTATTCCTTTCCCGCTCTAAGTTCCCCTACGAGAAAACCTCTGAGTACCGCCGTAAAGTCGAGGCAGGAGAATCACCCTATCCGTCGAAGGAGCCTTGGTTCCCTATCTCATCGCCCCTACTCGGTGAGCATTTAACTGCGGCTGTGCACGGTTATCCCTATCGACTCAAGGCGTGGATCAACCATATGGGTAATCCGATTTATGGTCAGGCGGGACTCGGCGAAGCCATTGGTGCACAATTAAAAGATCCCAAAGTATTACCGCTATTTATCAGCATCGACAGCTTTATCAATGAGACCTCGGCGCTGTCGGACTACATAGTGCCCGACACCTTAACCTATGAATCTTGGGGCTGGAGCGCCGCGTGGCATGGCACACTCACCAAAGAAGCCACCGGCCGCTGGCCGATTGTCGAGCCCAGGGTCGCCAAAACCGCCGATGGCGATGTGATTTGTATGGAATCCTTCCTTAGCCAAGTGGCGATAAAACTTAATCTGCCCGGCTTTGGCGCCAATGCGGTCAAGGCCGCCGATGGCAGTTTGCATCCCCTGAGCCGCGCGGCCGACTTCTCGCTCTACGGCGCGGCAAACGTGGCTTACCTTGGTAAACCCGTTGCCGATATCAATGCCGAAGATATGTACTTCAGTGGTGTTGGGCGCATTCAAGCGGAACTCAATGCCAGACTCAAACCCGAAGAGGTCAAAAAAGTCAGTTACTTATTTGCCCGTGGCGGCCGCTTTGAGAATATCAGCGCTGGTCGCGACGAGGCGGGCAACCCCAGCAAAGTTTGGCCAAAACCCTTAATGCTGTGGAACCCTGAGGTCGGCAGTCGGCGCAATAGCTTGAGCGGCGAATATATGAGCGGCTGTCCACGGCGTTATCACCCTGCGCTCGCCAACGGCACGCCCTTGGAGCAAGCGTTCGATAAGTCACAGTGGCCGCTGCTGATCAGCAGTTATAAGTCGCACACCATGAGTTCGATGAGTATAGGTTCGGACCGTTTACGCCAAGTACACCCCAATAATCCGGTGCGCATCAATGAGCAAACCGCCACCCGTTTTGGCATTAAAACCGGAGACACGGTTAAGATCAGCACGCCTAATGGCAGTGTGGTGGCTTTGGTGGAATGTGTGGCGGGCGTACATCCCGACTGCATTGCCATCGAGCACGGTTATGGCCATAAGGAGTTAGGCGCGCGGGATATAGTCATCGATGATAAAAAGATTGCCGCCAATCCGCTGATCCGCGTCGGAGTCAATATGAACGACTTGAATCTGTTCGACCCAAGCCGCCATGGGCGCTATCCGCTGGTGGACTGGGCCAGCGGCGCCTCAGCGCGGCAAGGACTCCCAGCCAAAATAGAAAAAATCGCTTAACCCCTAAGCCAAGGTAACAAGGAGGTTACCTTGGCTATCAATTTATCCTGCCCCGTTTTATAAAAAATGATCTAACCCAACTCTTTGGGAGTATTCTACTTGTTAATAAATGACTCAGAAATCAAGCAACGACTAAAATCCTAGCTATATTTAACACTATCCATGTGGTTCAGATTTTTGGGCATTATGTCGCATAGCCGTTTTTGAGTTTGCCAAACTCATTAGGAGTACTTCAGTGTTTAATTCTTCATTACGTAAAAGCCTTGAAATCAGTGAAACTAAACGCAAGGAAGCTGAAGCCACTATTGACTCAATAAAGGATTGTATTGCCACTATCGAATTCTCGCCAGAAGGCGTTGTTATTGATGCTAACCATATATTTTTGAATGAAATAGGTTATAGCCTGCATGAGATCGTCGGCAAACACCATAGATTATTCTGCTCCTCAGAATTAGCGAATTCACCTAGCTACCAGCAGTTTTGGACAAGCCTAAAATCAGGCCAACCTAAAGAAGGCAATTTTCAACGGTTCCGTAAAGATGGAGAAGAGGTCTGGTTAAGGGCAACTTATTTTCCGATCAAGATGGACGGCAAAGTCATCAAAATTATGAAAATTGCCTCTGACATCACCCAAGATAAACACAAACTCGATGATCAAATGGCCATTTTTACTGCGCTTAATCGTGCCCAAGCCATTATTGAATTTAAACCCGATGGCACCATTTTGCAGGCTAATGAAAAATTCTTAAAAACCATGGGATATCAAGCTGCGCAAATCGTAGGAAAACACCATCGAATATTATGTTTCGATGCCTTTTATCAACAGAATCCGCGCTTTTGGGATGAACTCAAACACGGTAGATATCAACAAGGACTCTTCGAGCGTAAAAATGCCTATGGGAATTCTGTATGGCTAGAGGCCGTGTATAACCCTGTGGTGGATGAAAATGGCAAAGTGGTTAAGGTCATTAAATTTGCGAGTGATATCACTAAAAGAATTGAGCAAAGTCATGCTGTACGACAAGCGGCGGATATTGCACTTGAGACATCCCAACTCACAGTAGAGCAAGCTATTGAAGGTGTTAAATTACTGGATGCGACAGTTAATACCTCAAATGCTATCGCGGAACAAACGGTAAAAACCACTAAATCTATTACCCAACTCAATGAGCAATCCCAAAGTATTCAAGCGATTGTCGCTACCATAAGCTCCATTGCTGACCAGACGAACCTACTGGCACTTAATGCAGCAATAGAAGCGGCCCGTGCTGGCGAACAGGGACGAGGCTTTGCTGTGGTGGCCGATGAGGTACGTCAGCTTGCCGCAAGAACCAGTAAATCCACCAATGAAATTGCCGCAGTGGTTGAGAAAAATAGCCAGCTCACCGCCAGTGCCACTAGCATGATGAACGAGGTGGAGCGAATCGCTGAACAAGGTAAACAGCAGTTAGTAGAAGTGACAACTGTGATGAGCCACATTCGTACTGGCGCGGAAAATGTCGCCAATACCGTATCCCAACTGTCGATTGATGAGCAACATCGTTAGCATTAAAACGCCTTGGTTTGGGATACAGTCAATCCTTATCCCAAACCACTGTTTATCCCCAATTATCTCGCCCTAGTGACCTGACCGATAAAGCGGGCCTTAGATCAAATTAAAACTCGGTTTTTCGCCCTTCGTAGGCGGCACACATCTGCTGCATTTGCGCCTCTTCGTAGGGGCGAAGGCCACTCATCACTAAGGTTTTAATTCCGGTACCGACTAAGATATCGCCGCTGTGCAGTTCAAAGTGCAGCGTCACATCGCCACGCTTGCCATCAATCTTAAGCTCTTGTTCTACAAGCGATAGGTTTACTTCAACAAAGTCGAGTGTCGTCAAGTCGAATGACATACTTTCGTAGATTACTAAGGGACGCTCAGGATTGATCATCACTTGATGTTGTTTCATCAAGGG
>NZ_AKZL01000069.1:0-24233 GCF_000282755.1 Shewanella sp. POL2 | reverse complement strand
ATTTTGGGCTGGTGTTATTCTGAAATTTGTGTAAAATGCTCGCCACTCTGACGTTGAATAGTTTTTGATGACTATTTACACAGCGGGCTTGAAATCTGATTTCAGATGAGTATAATGGCCCCCTCGTTAACCTAGGTTAACGAATTAAATGACAAGTATTTGAACTTATCATTATCATAGCGGCTCCGATTGGGAGTCGAACGGTTAAATCATCTCGCTCTGCTTTTCCAGTAAGGAAGAAGCTAGAGGGTGATTTTTTATGTGTCCATTTTAGGAGCTCTGGTCAATGCAGAACCAAAGAATCCGTATCCGCTTAAAAGGGTTTGATCATCGCTTAATTGATCAGTCTACAGCGGAAATCGTTGAAACTGCTAAGCGTACTGGCGCCCAAGTACGTGGTCCTATTCCACTACCTACGCGCAAAGAGCGTTATACCGTTTTGATCTCTCCGCACGTTAATAAAGATGCTCGTGACCAGTACGAATTACGTACTCACAAGCGCCTGGTTGACATCGTAGAGCCAACTGAAAAGACTGTAGACGCTCTAATGCGTTTAGATCTTGCGGCTGGTGTCGACGTACAGATTAGCTTGGGTTAATTGAGATCCTTAGAAGAGGTTTGAGAGATGGCTATCGGTCTTATTGGTCGTAAAGTTGGTATGACTCGCATCTTCACTGAAGATGGTGTTTCTATACCTGTTACAGTAATTGAAGTTGCTGGCAACCGTGTTACTCAAGTGAAAACTTTAGAAACTGACGGCTACCGCGCACTTCAAGTTACTACTGGTACCAAAAAAGCCAATCGCATCACTAAACCAGAAGCAGGTCACTTTGCTAAGAGCGGCGTAGAAGCCGGTCGTGGACTGTGGGAACTGCGTCTGGCAGACGGTGAAGGCGAAGGCATTGAAGTTGGTGCTGAGCTAAACGTAGGTATCTTCGCTGATGTAGCGAAAGTTGACGTTACTGGTCAATCAAAAGGTAAAGGCTTCCAAGGCGGCGTTAAGCGTTGGAACTTCCGTACTCAAGATATGACGCACGGTAACTCTTTGTCGCACCGTTCGAACGGTTCTATCGGTCAGAACCAAACGCCTGGTCGCGTATTTAAAGGCAAGAAAATGTCAGGCCATATGGGTGCCGAGCGTGTTACTACTCAAAATCTAGACGTTGTACGTGTAGATATTGAACGTAACCTGCTACTGGTTAAAGGTGCTGTTCCGGGCGCAACTAATGGCGACCTGATCATCAAGCCTGCAGTTAAAGCTTAAGGTCTGAGGAGATAGTAATGGAATTGGTATTGAAAGACGCGCAAAGCGCTCTTGAAGTTTCCGAAACTACCTTCGGCCGTGACTTTAACGAGGCACTGGTTCATCAGGTAGTTGTAGCATACGCTGCAAACGCGCGTCAGGGCACTCGTGCTCAAAAGACTCGTGCGGAAGTAACTGGCTCTGGCAAAAAGCCATGGCGCCAAAAAGGCACTGGCCGCGCTCGTGCGGGTGGTGTTAAGGGCCCAATCTGGCGTGGCGGTGGCGTAACTTTCGCTGCTAAAACTCAAGATCACAGCCAAAAAGTTAACAAGAAGATGTACCGCGGCGCGCTGAAAAGCATTCTGTCTGAACTGGTACGTCAAGACCGTCTGGTTGTTGTTGAATCATTCAGCGTTGAAGCTCCTAAAACTAAAGAGCTGAAAGCTAAACTGAAAGCAATGAACTTAGAAGACGTGTTAATTGTGACTTCAGAAGTTGACGAGAATTTATTCTTAGCAGCTCGCAACCTGTACAAGGTTGACGTTCGTGACGTTGCAGGTCTAGACCCAGTAAGTCTGATCGCGTTCAACACAGTGCTTGTGACTGCTGATGCAGTTAAGCAAATCGAGGAGATGCTAGCATGATGATCCGCGAAGAACGTTTGCTAAAAGTAATTCTGGCACCTCACATCTCTGAAAAGAGCACTGTGAATGCTGAGAAGCACAACACTGTTGTTTTCCGCGTAGCTATCGATGCAACTAAAGCTGAAATTAAAGCTGCTGTTGCTAAGCTATTTGAAGTTGAAGTCGAATCAGTTCGCACTTTAGTGAGCAAAGGCAAAACTAAACGTACTGGTGGCCGTACTGGCCGTCGTAGCGATTGGAAAAAAGCCTACGTGACTTTAGCTGCTGGTGCTGACATCGATTTCGTCGGCGGCGCTGAGTAAGCAAAGGAGAATTATCATGGCAGTTATTAAGTGTAAGCCAACCTCTCCAGGTCGTCGCCACGTTGTTAAAGTGGTGAACTCTGACCTGCACAAGGGTAAACCTTTTGCTGGCCTGTTGGCGAAAAAATCTAAAAGTGGTGGCCGTAACAATACTGGCCGTATCACTGTTCGTCACGTTGGTGGCGGTCACAAGCAGCACTACCGTTTAATCGACTTTAAACGCGATAAAGATGGTATCCCTGCAAAAATTGAGCGTCTGGAATACGATCCAAACCGTACTGCGCACATCGCTCTAGTACTGTATGCGGATGGTGAGCGTCGTTACATCCTTGCTGCCAAAGGCATGCAAGCTGGCGACAAGATCCAGTCTGGTGTTGAAGCCGAAATCAAAACCGGTAACGCAATGCCACTGCGCAACATTCCAGTAGGTTCTGTTGTGCACGCTGTAGAAATGAAGCCTGGTAAAGGTGCTCAGATCGCGCGTTCAGCGGGTGCTTATGTACAAGTTGTTGCTCGTGATGGCGCATATGCCACTTTACGTCTTCGCTCTGGCGAAATGCGCAAAGTGCCAGTTGATTGCCGCGCAACATTTGGTGAAGTTGGTAATGCCGAACACATGCTACGCCAGTTAGGTAAAGCAGGTGCTAAGCGCTGGAGAGGCGTTCGCCCAACAGTTCGCGGTGTTGCAATGAACCCGGTAGACCATCCACACGGTGGTGGTGAAGGCCGTACTTCTGGTGGTCGTCACCCAGTGACTCCATGGGGTGTGCCAACTAAGGGTTATAAGACTCGTAGTAACAAGCGCACTGACAAGTACATCGTACGTCGTCGTAATAAATAGTAAGAGGATTCGCCATGCCACGTTCTCTCAAGAAAGGTCCCTTCATTGACCTGCACTTGCTGAAGAAGGTAGAGAAAGCGATGGAAGCAGGTGACAAGAAGCCTATTAAGACTTGGTCACGTCGCTCTATGATCATTCCAAATATGATTGGTTTGACCATCGCTGTCCATAATGGTCGTCAGCACGTTCCTGTGTTCGTAACTGACGAAATGATCGGCCACAAACTTGGTGAATTCTCACCAACTCGCACTTATCGCGGCCATGCTGCTGATAAGAAAGCGAAGAAGCGTTAATACGGGAGGAATAAGATGGAAGTTTTAGCTAAACATCGTTTTGCCCGTACGTCTGCGCAGAAGGCTCGTCTCGTTGCTGATCAAATTCGTGGTTTGCCTGTTGCTAAGGCCCTCGAAATTTTGACTTTCAGCCCAAAGAAAGCCGCCGTACTGGTTAAAAAAGTACTTGACTCAGCTATCGCAAACGCCGAACACAACGAAGGCGCGGATATTGATGAGCTAAAAGTAGGCGCCGTCTTCGTTGACGAGGGTCCAACTATGAAGCGTATCATGCCACGTGCTAAAGGCCGCGCTGATCGTATCATGAAGCGTACCAGCCACATCACTGTGGTTGTATCAGATCGCTAGGAGAGAGCAATGGGACAGAAAGTACATCCTAATGGTATCCGTCTGGGTATCACCAAGCCTTGGATCTCTACCTGGTACGCAGATAAGTCAGATTATGCAAATAACCTGAACAGCGACTGGGAAGTGCGTAAGTATCTTGCAGACAAACTGCAAGCTGCGTCAGTATCTAAGATTGTTATTGAACGCCCAGCGAAAAGCATCCGCGTTACTATTCACACTGCCCGTCCAGGTGTTGTGATTGGTAAGAAAGGTGAAGACGTTGAAGTATTGCGTGCTGCCGTTTCAAAACTGGCTGGCACTCCTGC
This sequence comes from Shewanella sp. POL2, assembly GCF_000282755.1. Classification (NCBI taxonomy): domain Bacteria; kingdom Pseudomonadati; phylum Pseudomonadota; class Gammaproteobacteria; order Alteromonadales; family Shewanellaceae; genus Shewanella; species Shewanella sp. POL2. Next base: position 20,257 of record NZ_AKZL01000069.1, on the reverse strand, counting down.
TCAAATTAACATCGCTGAGATCCGTAAACCTGAGCTAGATGCCAAGTTAGTTGCTGACTCAATTGCACAGCAATTAGAGCGTCGTGTTATGTTCCGTCGCGCGATGAAGCGTGCGGTACAAAACGCAATGCGTATTGGTGCTCAAGGTATCAAAGTTGAAGTTAGTGGCCGTTTAGGCGGTGCTGAGATTGCGCGCTCTGAGTGGTATCGCGAAGGTCGTGTACCTTTGCACACACTGCGTGCTGATATCGACTATTCAACCTCTGAAAGTCACACTCAATATGGTGTGATTGGTATTAAAGTTTGGATCTTCAAAGGTGAAGTTCTGGACGGAATGCTGCCACAGATTGAAGAGCCGAAACAGCAGCAACCTAAGCGCAAGCCTCGTGGTAAATAGGAGAGCCGGCAATGCTGCAACCTAAACGTATGAAGTTTCGCAAGATGTTCAAAGGCCGCAACCGCGGTCTAGCGAACGGTACCGAAGTTAGCTTTGGTACTTTTGGTCTGAAAGCAGTCGGCCGTGGTCGTTTAACTGCTCGTCAGATCGAATCTGCACGTCGTGCCATGACACGTCACATTAAGCGTCAGGGACAAATTTGGATTCGAGTTTTCCCGGACAAACCTATTACCTCTAAGCCTCTTGAAGTGCGTATGGGTAAAGGTAAAGGTAACGTTGAATACTGGGTATGTCAGATTCAACCTGGTAAGGTTCTTTATGAGATGAATGGTGTTTCTGAAGTGATCGCTCGTGAAGCGTTTGCTTTAGCTGCTGCCAAGCTTCCAATCAAGACTACCTTCGTAACTAAGACGGTGATGTAATGAAAGCGAGCGAACTAAGAGAAAAGAGCGTTGAAGAACTGAACGCTGAACTACTTGGTCTGCTGCGTGAGCAGTTCAACCTGCGTATGCAACACGCCACTGGTCAGTTGACTCAGACTCATCAACTGAAATTGGTGCGCCGTAATATTGCGCGCGTTAAGACCATTATTACTTCTAAGGCGGGTGCATAATGTCTGATAAAATCCGTACTTTGCAAGGTCGTGTCACTAGCAACAAAATGGATAAAACCATTACTGTCGCTATCGAACGCCAAGTGAAACACCCAATCTATGGGAAATACATTAAGCGTACGACTAAGATCCATGCACATGACGAAGCTAATCAGTGCAATGAAGGTGACGTAGTCGCGATTCGCGAATGTCGTCCTTTGTCTAAGACTAAGTCTTGGACCCTGGTTGAAGTAGTATCAAAGGCCTAATAATATTAGGCATTTAGGTAAACGGCTCCAGTATTTGGGGCCGTTTGTTTTTTAATACTATACATTCCATATTTATGGTGTTATATTTGCGCCCCATTTTTGACTAAATTCAAAGCAAAAATGGTGTTTATAGTCCCATAGTGGGAATTGTGTAGTAACGATAGCGGAGCACTTAAAATGATCCAAATGCAATCGACTCTTGACGTCGCATGTAACAGCGGCGCACGCAGAGTTCAGTGTATTAAGGTCTTGGGTGGCTCTCATCGTCGTTATGCCGGTATCGGCGACATTATCAAAGTTTCTGTTAAAGAAGCAATTCCTCGCGCTAAAGCGAAGAAAGGTGATGTGTATAACGCGGTGGTAGTCCGTACTAAGAAAGGCGTACGTCGTCCAGACGGTTCTGTCATTCGCTTCGATCGGAATGCAGCTGTTCTTTTGAACAACAACCTGCAGCCGATTGGTACTCGTATCTTTGGACCAGTGACACGTGAATTGCGTAATGAGCAATTTATGAAAATTGTCTCGCTGGCACCAGAAGTACTGTAAGGAGCTTCAAAATGGCAGCTAAAATCCGTCGTCAAGACGAAGTAATCGTATTAGCAGGTAAAGACAAGGGCAAGCGTGCTAAAGTTGCTCAAGTATTACCTACTGGTAAGTTAATTGTTGAAGGCATCAATCTTGTCAAAAAACACCAAAAGCCAAACCCACAACTGGGTGTAGCCGGTGGTATTGTTGAGAAAGAAGCACCGATTCAAGCATCAAATGTTGCGATCTTTAACCCTGTCACTGGCAAGGCGGATCGTGTTGGTTTCCGATTTGAAGACGGCAAAAAAGTTCGTTTCTTTAAATCGAACAGTGAACTCGTTAAGTAACTGGAGTAAACGATGGCGAAACTGCATGATAAATATCAAGAGACTGTTGTCGCTGAACTGACTCAAAAGTTCGGTTATACCAGTGTCATGCAAGTCCCTCGGATTGAGAAAATCACCCTGAACATGGGTGTTGGCGAAGCCGTTGCAGACAAAAAAGTTATGGAACATGCTGTCCGTGACATGACTGCAATTGCTGGTCAAAAACCAGTAGTAACTGTTGCTCGTAAATCAGTTGCTGGTTTTAAAATCCGTGAAGGCTACCCTATTGGCTGTAAAGTGACCCTGCGCGGTGAGCGTATGTGGGAATTCTTAGAGCGTTTAGTTGACATCGCAATCCCACGTATCCGTGACTTCCGTGGTCTGAGCGCTAAAGCGTTCGATGGCCGTGGTAACTACGCGATGGGCGTGCGTGAGCAGATCATTTTCCCAGAGATCGATTACGATAAAATCGATAAAATTCGCGGTATGGATATTGTTATCACTACCTCTGCGAAGACTGATGAAGAAGGTCGTGCTTTGTTAGACGCTTTTAACTTCCCATTCAAGAAATAAGGGTAGCGTAATGGCAAAAACATCAATGAAAGCACGTGAAGCAAAGCGTGCACAGCTCGTAGCTAAGTTCGCTGAAAAGCGTGCTGCTCTGAAAGTGATTATTGCAAGTCCAGCTTCTTCTGATGAAGATCGTTGGGATGCAGTATTAAAGCTGCAAGCTCTACCACGTGATTCCAGCGCATCGCGTCAACGCAATCGTTGTAATCAAACTGGTCGCCCACATGGTTTCCTACGTAAGTTCGGTTTAAGCCGTATCAAATTACGTGAAGCAACCATGCGTGGTGAAGTTCCTGGCCTGCGTAAGGCTAGCTGGTAAGCACTTGTCACGGAGTAAGCTAATATGAGCATGCAAGATCCTATTGCGGATATGTTAACCCGTATTCGTAACGGCCAAGCTGCTAACAAAGTATCTGTGAAGATGCCTTCTGCTAAGCTGAAAGTCGCTATTGCGAAACTGCTTAAAGAAGAAGGTTACATCGCGGATTACGCCGTAGCAGATGAAGCCAAGCCTGAATTGGAAATTACCTTAAAGTACTTCCAAGGCCAACCAGTCGTTGAGACTATCCAGCGTGTAAGCCGTCCAGGTCTTCGTATTTACAAAGGTAAAAACGAACTTCCTAAAGTGATGGGCGGACTGGGTGTCGCAATTGTGTCCACTTCTAAAGGCCTGATGACTGATCGTGCCGCCCGCCTTGCAGGCATGGGTGGCGAGGTTATCTGCTACGTAGCATAAGGAGCTAGGAATGTCTCGTGTAGCAAAAGCACCAGTATCTATTCCAGCTGGCGTAGAGGTGACCTTAAACGAACAGACCCTGACCGTCAAAGGCGCGAAAGGAAGTCTGACTCGAGTGATCAACAATGCGGTCAATGTTGTTATTGAAGGTGGCGTGATTAAATTCCTTCCTGTTGAGGGCGCAGTTGGCGCTTGGGCACAGGCTGGTACAACACGTGCGTTAGTAAACAACATGGTTGTTGGTGTATCTCAAGGTTTTGAGCGTAAATTAAAGTTAGTTGGCGTTGGTTACCGTGCGAAACTCGTCGGTGCTGACATTGACCTTACTTTAGGTTTCTCTCATCCGTTAGTACACAAACTGCCCGCAGGCGTTACTGCAGAGTGCCCTAGCCAAACTGACATCGTCCTACGTGGCGTTGATAAACAGTTAATTGGCCAAGTCGCTGCTGAGATTCGCGGATATCGTCCACCAGAGCCATACAAAGGCAAGGGTGTTCGCTATGACGACGAAGAAGTACGCCGTAAAGAGGCTAAGAAGAAGTAGGTAACGCGATATGGATAAGAAAACATCTCGCTTACGTCGCGCTATTCGCGCTCGTAAGAAGATCCAAGAGCTGGGCGTGAACCGTCTGGTTGTACATCGTACACCGCGTCACATTTATGCTCAGGTGATCAATCCTGAAGCTCAGGTGGTGGCAGCTGCTTCAACCGTGGAAAAAGCGGTTAAAGAGCAACTGAAGAGTACCGGTAACGTAGACGCGGCTAAAGCAGTAGGTAAATTTATTGCTGAGCGCGCGATCGAAAAAGGCGTAACGACAGTTGCGTTCGATCGTTCTGGTTTCAAGTATCACGGTCGTGTAGCTGCTCTAGCAGATGCTGCTCGTGAAGCTGGCCTCCAGTTCTAAGGGGTTATAAAAATGGCTAAATTAGAAGCTCAGCAAAAAGACGATCTGCAAGAGAAATTAATTGCAGTTAATCGTGTTTCTAAAGTAGTTAAGGGCGGTCGTATCTTTAGCTTCACAGCACTGACAGTAGTGGGTGATGGTAATGGTAAGGTCGGCTATGGCTATGGTAAAGCGCGCGAAGTTCCAGCAGCAATTCAAAAAGCTATGGAAAAAGCCCGTCGTAACATGGTGACCGTTGAGTTGAATGCAGGTACTCTGCATCACCCAGTTAAAGGTCGTCATACTGGTTCACGTGTATACATGCAACCAGCATCACAGGGTACCGGTATTATCGCCGGTGGCGCAATGCGTGCCGTATTGGAAGTAGCAGGCGTTCATAACGTTCTGTCTAAAGCATACGGTTCTACTAACCCGATCAACATCGTTCGCGCGACTGTAGATGCTCTGGTGCACATGAAGTCACCATCGCAAATCGCAGCTAAGCGTGGCCTGAATGTTGACGAAATTCGGGGGTAATGCACCATGGCAACTAAAACTGTAAAAGTTACTCAGACTAAAAGTGCTATCGGTCGTTTACCAAAGCACCGCGCGACCTTAACAGGTCTTGGTCTGCGTCGCATTGGTCACACTGTTGAATTAGAAGATACTCCTTCAGTTCGCGGTATGATCAACAAGGTCTACTACATGGTTAAGGTGGAGGATTAATAGATGCGTTTAAATACTCTATCTCCAGCTGCAGGCGCTAAGCATGCACCAAAGCGTGTAGGCCGTGGTATGGGCTCAGGTTTAGGTAAAACTGCAGGTCGTGGTCACAAAGGCCAAAAATCTCGTAGCGGTGGCGGTGTACGCCCAGGCTTCGAGGGTGGTCAAATGCCACTTAAGATCCGTTTACCTAAATTTGGTTTTACCTCGCGTCGCGCTATGGTAACAGCTGAAGTTCGTGTACTCGAACTGGCTAAAGTTAACGGTGATGTTATCGACTTAAACGCTCTGAAAGATGCGAACGTTATTACTCGCAACATCCAGTTTGCGAAAATCGTTCTTTCAGGTACCATTGAGCGCCCAGTGACTGTAAAAGGTCTGAAGGTAACCAAAGGTGCACGTGCAGCAATTGAAGCTGCTGGCGGTAAGATCGAGGAATAATACGTCGATGGCAAAACCAGGACTTGATTTAAAAAGCGCGAAAGGTGGACTTTCAGAGTTGAAGGCTCGCCTCCTGTTCGTGATTGGTGCGATTATCGTCTTTAGGGCCGGTTCGTTTGTACCAATTCCTGGTATTGACGCAGCTGTATTAGCAGAGCTGTTTGCTCAGCAAAAAGGGACCATCCTAGGCATGTTTAACATGTTCTCGGGTGGTGCTCTTTCCCGTGCTTCTATCTTTGCATTAGGTATTATGCCGTACATTTCGGCATCGATTATCATGCAGTTATTGACTGTTGTGCATCCTGCACTCGCTGAATTGAAAAAAGAAGGCGAGTCTGGACGTAAAAAAATCAGTCAGTACACACGATGGGGTACGTTGGTGCTGGGTACATTCCAGTCGATCGGTATTGCAACAGGGTTACCAAACTTAGTCCCAGGCCTAGTGGTCAATATTGGATTCGGTTTCTACTTTGTAGCGGTTGTGAGCTTAGTGACAGGGACTATGTTCCTGATGTGGCTAGGTGAGCAAATTACCGAACGAGGTATAGGTAACGGTATCTCGATTTTAATTTTCGCAGGTATTGTTGCTGGATTACCTTCCGCTATCGGCCAAACGGCTGAGCAGGCGCGTCAAGGTGACCTGAATGTGTTAGTGTTGTTGTTGCTCGCGGTAATTATTTTTGCTGTGACTTATTTCGTGGTGTTTGTAGAGCGTGGTCAACGTCGTATCGTCGTTAACTATGCTAAGCGTCAGCAAGGCCGTAAGGTATTCGCTGCGCAATCTACTCACTTGCCACTGAAAATAAACATGGCGGGTGTAATTCCTCCAATTTTTGCGTCAAGCATTATTTTGTTCCCAGGCACACTGGCTCAGTGGTTTGGTCAAAATGAGTCTATGTCATGGTTAAGTGATTTTTCATTAGCCGTGTCACCTGGACAACCGCTTTACTCATTATTGTATGCAGCAGCGATTATCTTCTTCTGTTTCTTCTATACAGCGTTGGTATTTAATCCACGTGAAACAGCAGACAACCTGAAGAAGAGTGGTGCATTCATCCCTGGGATCCGTCCTGGAGAACAGACTTCGCGTTACATTGATAAAGTAATGACTCGCCTAACATTAGCTGGCGCGTTATACATTACCTTTATCTGTTTAATTCCGGAGTTCATGCTAATTGCGTGGAAAGTACAGTTCTATTTTGGCGGTACTTCACTACTAATTATGGTAGTCGTAATCATGGACTTCATGGCTCAGGTTCAGACCCATATGATGTCACATCAGTATGAGTCTGTGATGAAGAAAGCTAACCTAGTTAACAAAGCGAATTTAGATCGTTTTGGTCGCTAAGTAAGCTTTACGGAGTGATGAAATGAAAGTTCGAGCTTCCGTGAAGAAGATCTGCCGTAACTGCAAGATCGTCAAGCGTAGTGGCGTTGTGCGCGTTATCTGTGTTGAACCAAAACACAAACAGCGTCAAGGCTAAAAGTGAAATTGTTCAGCCCACTGTTGGGCTGAACAAATATTGTTTGCAAATTTGTCAACTGTCGAGTATCCTTTCGGGCTTTTCGCAGTTGGCCTTTAACTTAAGGAGTGCATAGTGGCCCGTATCGCTGGCATTAACATTCCTGATCAAAAGCATACAGTCATCGCATTGACTGCAATTTTCGGCATCGGCCGTACTCGCGCTAGAGCAATCTGCGCAGCTACGTCAATTGCTGAAACTGCTAAGATCAAGGAATTGAGCGAAGCTCAAATCGACACCCTACGCGAAGAAGTTGCCAAATACTTAGTAGAAGGTGACTTACGTCGTGAGATTTCTATGAACATCAAGCGTCTTATGGATCTTGGTTGTTATCGTGGTCTCCGCCATCGTCGTAGCCTGCCTCTTCGTGGGCAACGTACTAAGACCAATGCGCGTACGCGTAAAGGTCCACGTAAACCAATCAAGAAGTAACGGGAAGGTAGACAATGGCTAAAGTTCCGTCACGTTCTCCGCGTAAGCGCGTACGTAAACAGGTTGCAGATGGCATGGCTCATATCCATGCTTCTTTCAACAACACAATTGTCACCATTACAGATCGTCAAGGTAATGCGTTGTCATGGGCTACTTCAGGTGGTTCAGGTTTCCGTGGTTCACGTAAATCTACACCATTTGCTGCACAGGTAGCTGCTGAGCGTGCAGGCGCTGCTGCTCAAGACTACGGTTTAAAAAACCTTGAAGTGTTTGTGAAGGGTCCAGGTCCAGGTCGTGAATCAGCCATTCGTGCGCTGAACGCTGTTGGTTACAAAATTACCAACATTACCGATGTGACGCCGATCCCTCATAATGGTTGTCGTCCTCCTAAAAAGCGTCGTGTATAACGCGTTTCATTAGGATAGTTGGAGAAAGATCATGGCAAGATACTTGGGTCCCAAGCTCAAGCTCAGCCGCCGAGAAGGTACTGACCTTTTCTTAAAAAGCGGTGTGAGAGCAATCGATTCTAAGTGTAAACTGGAATCTGCACCAGGACAGCATGGCGCTCGTAAGCCACGTCTGTCAGAGTACGGTTTACAGTTACGCGAAAAACAAAAAGTTCGTCGTATTTACGGTGTGTTAGAAAAGCAATTCCGTAACTACTATAAAGAGGCTGCACGTCTGAAAGGCAACACTGGTGAAAACCTGTTGCAACTTTTAGAAACTCGTTTAGATAACGTTGTTTATCGTATGGGTTTCGGTGCGACTCGTGCAGAATCACGTCAGCTAGTAAGCCATAAATCTGTTATGGTTAACGGTCGTGTTGTTAACATTCCGTCATTCAAAGTGTCTGCGAATGATGTTGTAAGCATCCGTGAAAAGTCACGCACTCAAGCTCGTATCAAAGCGGCTTTAGAAGTGGCTGGTCAACGCGAGAAGCCTACATGGGTTGAAGTCGACAGCGCGAAAATGGAAGGTGCTTTCAAGCGTATTCCAGAACGTAGCGATTTGTCTGCGGAAATTAACGAACAGCTGATCGTCGAGCTTTACTCTAAGTAAGGCTAACAAACAAGAGAGGACACAATGCAGGGTTCTGTTACAGAATTTCTTAAACCGCGTCTCGTTGATATCGAGCAGGTTAACTCAACACGTGCCAAGGTTACTTTGGAACCGCTTGAGCGTGGTTTCGGCCACACTTTAGGTAACGCGTTGCGTCGCATCCTATTGTCGTCTATGCCCGGCTGCGCGGTTACCGAAGTCGAGATTGACGGCGTACTGCACGAATACAGCAGTAAGGAAGGCGTACAAGAAGATATCCTTGAAATCTTGCTTAATCTGAAAGGATTAGCAGTGACTATCGAGGGTAAAGACGAGGCTATGCTTACATTAAGCAAGTCCGGCGCAGGCCCTGTCATCGCAGCAGATATCACGCATGATGGTGATGTCACTATCGTGAATCCTGATCATGTTATCTGTCATTTAACAGGTAACAATGATATCAGCATGCGTATTCGCGTTGAGCGTGGTCGTGGTTATGTGCCAGCATCTGCTCGTGCACAGACAGAAGACGATGATCGCCCAATCGGCCGCTTGCTGGTTGATGCTTCTTTCTCGCCAGTCGCACGTATTGCCTACAATGTAGAAGCAGCTCGTGTTGAACAGCGTACTGACTTGGATAAACTCGTTATCGATATGACCACTAATGGTACTATTGATCCTGAGGAAGCTATCCGTCGTTCTGCAACCATCTTAGCTGAACAGCTGGATGCGTTTGTTGAGCTGCGTGACGTGACTGAGCCAGAAATGAAGGAAGAGAAGCCGGAGTTCGATCCGATTCTGTTGCGTCCTGTCGACGATTTAGAGCTAACTGTACGTTCGGCTAACTGTTTGAAAGCCGAAGCGATTCATTACATCGGAGATCTGGTACAGCGTACTGAAGTTGAGCTGCTGAAAACCCCTAACTTAGGTAAGAAATCTCTTACTGAAATTAAGGACGTTTTAGCTTCTCGCGGACTGTCGTTAGGTATGCGTCTGGAAAACTGGCCTCCAGCTAGTTTAGCAGACGACCTATAAGTCTCAGGTTTGTACAGATTTAGGTTATAAGGATTAGGTCATGCGCCATCGTAAGAGTGGTCGTCAACTTAACCGCAACAGCAGCCACCGCCAAGCTATGTTCCGTAACATGGCAAGCTCACTGGTTCGTCATGAGATCATCAAGACAACCGTAGCTAAAGCGAAAGAACTGCGTCGCGTAGTTGAGCCTCTGATAACACTTGCTAAGAGTGACAGCGTTGCAAACCGTCGTTTAGCGTTTGCACGTACTCGCGACGCTGAAGTCGTAGGTAAGTTATTCACTGAATTGGGTCCACGTTACCAGGAACGTCCTGGTGGCTACACCCGTATCCTTAAGTGCGGTTTACGTGCTGGTGATAAAGCCCCAATGGCTTACATCGAGCTAGTAGGTCGTCCAGAAGCTGCTCAAGCTGTTGATGTTGAAGCTGCTGAGTAATTAAGGTTACAAATTTAAAAGCCGGGCTCTAAGCCCGGCTTTTTATTTCAGCTCGTTTTAACTTACTCGACCCAAGTCGTTTGTTTCTCGATTTCTTTAGGCAATGTTAAGTGCCATTTACTTAACCCTTTACGGCTAAACATAAATTGTCCTAGGTCATCTGTTACTGGGAATATGTTTTCCGGTTTCTCACCTGCGAGGATCCTTGAGGCCATTTTGGCTGCGATCTTGCCGTGCTGGTAACCATCGAGAACATAGCCGCCGATATTGCCGTTGTTGTATACGCTAAATCCCCAAAAACCAAAATTGGGTACTGGTGTGTTAGCTGAAACCCATCCTAATAATTCTTCAGCATCAACCGACTGATCTTTGTCATCCCTCACTGCATGATAAAGTGCAACGACTATCGCACTAAAGCCATTGTCTTTAGCTGCAATGACTTGCTTTTGCCATTCACTAAGTTGATTTAGTTGTAATATTTCAACTTCCACATCGCTCAACATGCTCAGTTGCTGCTTACTGATATATTCCGCAGCAAGTCTAGACGTATCACTTTGATCGAACAGAACTAAGATTTTTCGGTGCTTTGATATTGGTAATATTCGTTGCAGTAATAGCAGAGAGCGTCTGAGTAGAGGTCTTTCAAGCACACCCGTAAAACGCTTATATTCATTTAAGTGATATTCTCTTGGGTTCATATTAATGCCAAGGTATACCACTGGAATTTGGCTTGAGTTTAACCGTTGGTGTAGATAATTAACGGCATTATCATCTGCTAGGATCACTAACTGTGGTTTTTGTTGTTGAATAAATTGCCATGCTAGTTCTGCCCGTTTTGCATGAAGATTTTTAGGTAGCCGTTTTGTGTCCATTTCAAAGTGATTTACCTCATTGAGAGGTGTCAATGTATCGAGTATGGCTTGATAATACTGCTTATCCCACGTGTAACCTTGGTGATAGCTCTCGATGACAACCACCTTGGCCGCATATGCCATTGGTATGAAACATGCCAGCATTAAGGTAAAAATCTGTCGCCATCTTTTAATTAATAACTTAATTAAATTCATGGAGAGATACCTAGTGGAATATAGCTTTGAGTATAGTCCAACCTCGAGTATCCGGCGGGCAATAAAAAAGCCTCATAATGAGGCTTTAAATATTCTTTCGGCAATGTGCTTACGTTATTGTGCTGTCGCTTTCTGCTGGCTGTAATCTAGCTTCTCATGTTTTTGCCCCATTGCTTCTGCAACTTCTGGAGGCATGTAGTTTTCATCATGTTTTGCTAAGACTTCAGTTGCGGCCAACTTACCATCTTCCCCTAATACACCTTGGGCGACGATGCCTTGTCCTTCGCGGAATAGATCCGGTAATAGATCGTCATAGGTCACTAGAATTTCGCCACCTAAGGAATCGTGTACTGCAAATTGCACATGTAGGCTGTTTGGATCACGTACCATAGAGCCTACCGTTACCATGCCACCTACACGAATACGTTGGCCCGCTTCGGGTTTAACGCCTGTATCGGTTTTACCGTTTACGATTTCTGACGGTGTATAGAATAAGTTTAAGTTGGAGTTCAACGCATACAGCAGCAGTGAAGCAATCGCGGCTACGCCACCGATTAGTGCTATAGCTAACGTCAGTCTCTTTTTGCGTCTTGGGTTCACGATTTGTTACTCCTAGTTTCTTTGAGGCGCTCTTCGCGGTTCATCTTTTTCGCTATTTCAATCAAAACCTTACGCTTTTGGCGTGCGCTAGTGATGATCAGCGTCGATACACAGAAGAAGGTCACACCATAGGCAAGCCATACATAAAAGGCATAGCCACCCATGTTGAAAAAATCACTGATAGAATCGAATTGCATTATTTGACCTCCTCAGCTTTAGCAAGTTCACGTACCCAAGGGCGCATGCCGTTTCTTGCTAAGATTTCTGCTCTAAATCTCACAATAGTGATAGCGCCTATCATAAGCCCGAAACCTAAAATATTGATTAAAAGTGGGTATAACATGTCGCTCGACATGGTCGATTTAGAGGTAATTTTGATGGTTGATGGTTGATGCAATGAGCTCCACCATTCAACGGAATATTTAATAATGGGGATATTAATTACCCCTACGATTGCCAAGATCCCTGCTGCACGTGCAGCGAGTACTTTATCCTCAAAGGAAGCGTAGAGGGAAATCACACCTAAGTAGAGGAATAGTAGTACTAATTCAGAGGTCAGACGCGCATCCCATACCCACCAAGTGCCCCACATAGGTTTGCCCCAAGCGGCACCAGTAAAGAGTGCTATAAAGGTGATGACAGCTCCTATAGGAGCAATAGACGCAGCTGCCCAGTCTGCTAATTTGACCTGCCAGACAAGACCAATAAATGCCGCTGTCGCCATACCCATGTAGGCCGCCATTGACATTGATGCCGCTGGTACATGGATAAAGATAATACGATAGCTATCTCCTTGCTGGTAATCTGTCGGGGCAAACAATAACCCCCATACGGTGCCAACTGTAAGGAAAAGGCAGGCTAAGGTGGCAAACCATGGAAATAATGTTCCTGATAACTTATATGCGCGTTCAGGATCCGCGTAAGGGTGTAACCATTTCCACATTTTAGTTAGTACTCACTCGCAGAGATGCACCGATTGCAAAAGGTGCTAAGGTTAACGAACCGATCAACATGGCGCCAATTATAGCGAGCTGACCGTCATAGGGTAAATTCATTCCTGCCGCATCAATGGCGCTGGTCGCGAAAATGAGCACTGGAATATAAAGTGGCAGAATCAAAAGGCTTAATAGTACGCCGCCTTTACGTAGACCAACGGTTAATGCCACGCCAATAGCACCTAAGAGTGACAACACTGGGGTGCCTAAAGCCAGTGTGGCAATCAATGCACCATAACTATTAGCATCTAAGTTCAGTAGCACGGCCAGCAGTGGGGCAATAATAATCAATGGAACACCCGTAAGTATCCAGTGGGCTAACACTTTGGCTAAGACTAAAACAGACAAAGGTTGTGGGCTAAGTAGCATCTGTTCTAAGCTGCCGTCACTAAAGTCAGCTTTAAATAGACGCTCCAGCGACAACATGGATGCTAACAATGCCGCAACCCAAATAATCCCTGGGGCAATACGGGCTAGCATTTGTGGTTCTGGGCCAATGCCGAGTGGAAATAGGGTTACAACCATAATGAAGAATAATAGGGGATTAAAAATATCACCACGGTGTCGAATGGCAATCTTTAGATCCCGCTGAAGTAACGTTAAAAACGCTTGAGTAAAGCTGATGCCTCTTTTCATTATGCCAAACCTTATACGAAGCGATAATCTAGACGAATTTTACGAAGCCTATCATCTTTGATAATGCCCATATCTTGGTGAGTGGTCAGGATCACACAGCCACCATTATCCGCATGTTGAATAAATAACTGTTCAAGCTCTTCGACGCCTTTTTTATCGATTGCGGTAAAAGGTTCATCTAGGATCCACACCTTACAATCATTGTGCCAAAGCCTTGCCAATGCTGTTCGGCGATGTTGGCCCGCGGACAAATGCCCAGCAAGCGCTTCCTCAAAACCTGATAGATTTACTTTAGCTAATATGGCAGACGTATCAAAATCATCATAGCCACTGATTCTTAAATTGAAGTTAAGGTTTTCCTCAGCGGTTAATTCGGATTTCACTCCCGCAAGATGGCCTAAATACAGTAGATCTTCGTTATATTCGTCACGACAGCGGTTGATATCTTCATTTATATAGAAGGTTTGCCCCGCATAGGGACGAGATAGACCTGCTAATATGCGTAATAAACTGGTTTTGCCGGCACCATTAGGGCCTTCAATCTGGACGATATCGCCAGCATTAATCTCAAAACTTAATTCATCAAATAGAATGCGTTCTTCACGGATGCATGTCAGCTTGCTCGCTGATAACAGTGTGTTTACTGAAGTTATATTTGTCACTGAACCCTCTATCTCAAGCCGGAAGGAAACACAAGTGATTCTAACACAAACGATATTGCGGGTTTACACTTGCTTGGGACTAGATGTCAGCAATTTGATGTGGTTCCAATAACCGCAATATTTCTCGTACAAATCGAACTTTTTTAATAGTTGCTAATATATTAACGAATTTGTCACGCTTGTCGCCTTATATCATTTGTGCTGAGATTCTAATCACAAAAAGATGAGATTTATTGAAGTTTGTAGTAATCTTAGTCCGCTATAATGAGTCTGCCTCAAAGGGCAGCGCGAGCTTTGTACGTATTTGCATTAGGAACATTGAACATGAAAAAACTGTTAGCAATGACTGCAGTCGCTGCTTTGACTATGTCAGTCAACGTTTCAGCTCAAGATGCTGAAGCTATTTTCAACAAGGCATGTACCGTGTGCCATAGCATGGGTGTTGCTGGTGCTCCAAAAGCGCACAATGCAGCGGAGTGGGAACCACGTTTAGCTAAAGGTGTTGATAATCTAGTTAAAAGTGTAAAAACAGGTTTAAACGCAATGCCACCAGGTGGTATGTGTACTGATTGTACTGATGATGATTACAAAGCAGCTATCGAGTTTATGTCTAAAGCTAAGTAATTTTTTTTGCAGTGTTAAAAAACCGGCATTAGCCGGTTTTTTTATGTCTGCGCTAAGCTGAAACTTAGTGCTAGGTGCGGATAACTTATTGCACTTGGGTATCCAGTACTAAGTTTGCCGTTTCACCCACATTAACTTTGCTGATTTTTCCTTGAATATCACCCGCCTGAGGTTTGATATTGCCATGCTTGGATAAGACGGCAATAACTTCAACGCTAGCAGTTTGGCTTAATTTTACATCGCCACCCATGCCTGTGCTGTCGTCTAGTGTCACTGTAACAGGCAATGATTTTGCACTAACTTTAGTTGCTGCTAGCGGTACTTTAGGACCTTCAGTTGCACGTGCAAAGACAAAGATAGTGTCTTCTGGGCTCGCTTTCGCTGCAAGTTCAGGTGAAATTGAAATTTCAATACTTACTGATTTGCTTGTGACTTTTGCCTGCTTGTGTACATCATCGTTAGGCATACCTGTCGTTTCGGCTTGCATACGTAAGTTAGCTGTTTCGATGGCATTCATCAGTGCGGCGCGATCCACATCTGTACGGTCACTATTAAGAATAGTCTGCCATGAATCAATGGCTTTTTGGTACTTTGCAGTAAAGAAAGCATCCATACCAACTAACAACAGTGTTGATGGATCCTGTGGATCTAATGCTAGCGATTCGTCTATTAAGGCTTGAATTTCTGGTGTCATTTGCTGACCGGCTTTGTAGTACAACGCCGTGGCCTTTGGTCCGATTAACTCGGCATGTTTGCCCACTAAATCCATAACTTTGTCGAAGGCCGCGACTGCTTTATCAAATTGGTTAGCCGAAATATATGCATGACCTAGACTAAACCAAGCCTGACTATTTTCTGGCTCGGCTTGCACTTGGGCTTCCATCATTTGTACGCGCTGCCCCATGATTTGCGCAGTATCCATACCAGCATGTGGGTTAGCCGCTTGGGTATTGCCAATATTTTCAAAGGCCCCTAATTGCTGATAAAGGTAACCTGAGATCGCAATCAAGCATACCGACATGACTGATGGCCAAAGGATACTTTTAGGTTTGATTTGATTGACAAGGGAATCATCGCTCGCTTGTTTGATGTCTTGGAGTAAACTGATTTCGAGTTCTTTCTTAAGCGCATCAAATTCTGCTTGGTCGAGCAGTTCTTCATTAAGTTCTTTCTCAAGGGTGGAAAGACGTTCATTGAACAATTCGAGGTTCGTTTGTTTGCGAACACCAGCTTCCTCAGTACGCAATAACTTTTGCTGTCTGAAATGTGGGATCCAGATCAGTGTTAAGCTGACCAACACAACAAGCGCAATAAAAATCCAAAATGTCGTCATTGTTTCTATATTCACTTTAGTTTGCATAAAAGCGGTTGTTACCGCTGGCTTGGAAGCAAGATTATACGTAAAGATTATTCATTGAACAGTAATATAAGACCTTCACAACTGTGAAAGCTGAGAGTTGGGCACTGGTTCACAAATTGTTCCATCTGGTAAATTTTATATGAAACTTAAGGCTCATTTATCTGTCACATGCAAAACTGTAGGCCTGCGGTGGCTCCATTTGGGCAAAAATCGAGAATGAGACAAGTCACCCAGTTTTGTATGAAAGAGGCAGACAGGAACAATAGCAAATACTAAAATGAACCAAATTTCGTGCATTTGTGTGAACAGCATGTTGTGCGTTGGTTTGGAATTTTTCTAAATCAACATATTATTAGAGACTGAGGAAAACCCATGATCCCAGAACTTGGACACTTTTCGCTGATTATAGGAGTGGCATTCGCCTTCTTGTTAACCAGCGTTCCCCTTATAGGTGTTGCCCGTAAAGACCAATACCTAGTGAGGTATGCTTGGCCGTTAGCCTACGGAATGTTCTTTTTTATTGCTTTATCCGTAGTATCGCTTGGTTATAGCTTCGCCGTTGATGATTTCTCCGTGGCCTACGTGGCACATCACTCTAATTCTCAGTTACCTATTTTCTTTAAGATTGCGGCCGTATGGGGCGGTCATGAAGGGTCTCTGTTGTTCTGGGTGTTTGCGTTATCGACTTGGGCCGCTTCTGTCGCATTATTCAGTAAAGGCTTGGAAGAAGTGTTTACTGCAAGGGTGCTGGCTGTATTGGCGCTGATTGTGATTGGTTTTAGCTTATTTATGCTGCTCACTTCTAGCCCATTTGAACGTTTATTTCCAATGCCAGCCGAAGGTCGCGACTTGAACCCAATGTTGCAGGATGTAGGCTTAATCTTCCATCCGCCAATGTTGTATTTAGGTTATGTGGGTTTCTCTGTAAGCTTTGCGTTTGCAATTGCTGCATTGATGAGTGGCCATCTTGACTCGGCTTGGGCTCGTTGGTCTCGTCCTTGGACCTTGGCTGCTTGGATTTTCCTCACTGGCGGTATTGCATTAGGTTCTTGGTGGGCATACTACGAATTAGGCTGGGGTGGCTGGTGGTTCTGGGATCCAGTAGAAAATGCCTCCTTTATGCCTTGGCTAGTGGGTACTGCTTTAGTGCATTCGCTGATTGTGACCGAAAAACGTGGTGCGTTCCGTAACTGGACAGTATTGCTGTCAATCTTTGCATTTTCGTTAAGTTTACTGGGTACCTTTATCGTGCGTTCCGGCGTACTGACATCGGTTCACTCATTCGCAGCCGATCCAAGCCGCGGTATGTTTATTCTGTTATTACTTGGCTTAGCTATCGGTGGTTCGCTCACGTTGTTTGCCTTCCGCGCAAGTGAAATGAGCAGCCCAGCACGCTTCGAATTGAAATCAAAAGAAACCATGCTGTTAGTCTGTAACGTATTGCTGACTGTCGCTGCTGGTACAGTCCTGTTAGGGACGTTATATCCACTGCTGATCGATGCTTTAGGTATGGGCAAGATCTCTGTTGGACCTCCATATTTTAATGCTGTGTTTGTACCGATCGTGCTCGTGCTGTTTGCGTTTATGGGCGTGGGTCCGATCATCCGTTGGAAGAAATCAAAAGCGGGTGAGTTAAAACGCCAATTGCTGGTGCCTGCATTAGTATCAGCCGCGATTGGTATCGTGACGCCATTTATTGTCGATGGTGCTTTTAACGTGTGGGTTGCTTTGGGTATCGCCGCCGCTGCTTGGATTGTGTTGGCAACCGCTAGAGCCGCTTACAATATCGTGAAGCCTAAAGATGGTGAATTAAGCGTGGCACGTATGGGCCGTAGTGAGCTGGGTATGATCTTAGCTCACTTAGGTATTGCTGTGTCGGTTATCGGTGCCACTATGGTATCTAACTACTCGGTTGAGAAAAGTGTGCGTATGGGGCCTGGCATAAGCCAAGAGCTTGCGGGTTATACCTTTAAATATCTTGAGACTAAGAACGTCGTTGGTCCTAACTACACCGCACAACAAGGTCAAATTGAGATCTACAAAGGCGATAAGCTGCTGACGTTACTCAAGCCTGATCGTCGCCAATACAATGTGCGTACTATGGACATGACCGAAGCCGGTATCGATTGGGGTCTGTTCCGTGACTTATATGTCACCATGGGCGATCCAATCAGCAGCACTGAATTTGCTGTGCGTTTGAACTACAAGCCTTTTGTTCGTTGGTTATGGTTTGGGGCAATATTCATGATGGTCGGTGGTTTCTTTGCCGCATCGGATAAACGCTATCGCTCAAAAGTGGCTGCTATCGTTAAGCCGCAAACTGAAAAAGCGAAATTAGCTACCGCTCAATAATTGGGGAATGTATGAAGAAGTTGGTTCTGTTTATCCCATTAGTCATTTTTCTTGGCATGGGGGTATTTTTATACAAAGGATTGTTTTTAAATCCGCAGAAACTGGATTCAGCTCTGGAAGGAAAGCCTATTCCGGCTTTCCAACTGGAACGTCTCGAAACACCAAACGAGATGATTACCAATGAGCAACTGAAAGGAAAAGTGTCATTACTTAACGTTTGGGCTACTTGGTGCCCCTCTTGTAAGTATGAACACCCTTTCTTAGTCATGCTGAAACGTCAGAATATTCTGCCTATCTATGGGATTAACTATCGTGACGAACGTATCCCCGCGCTGGAAGAATTAAAACGCCAGGGTGATCCTTACAATATCAATATTTTTGATAAGGATGGACGCTTAGGCTTAGATCTTGGCGTTTACGGTGCACCGGAAAGCTTTATTGTTGATCATAATGGCATTATTCGTTATCGCTACGCAGGGCCTATTGACCAGCGTGTATGGAGTGAAACTCTCTATCCTATGATTCAACAACTCCAAGCTGAAGCGGCGAAGGATGGTGCAGCGTGAGAATTTTGACAAAAATCATTGGTGGCCTGGTGTTAATGCTGAGTATGGTGACAACCGTAATGGCCACACCGGTTGATACTTACGAATTTAAATCACCCGAAAACCAAAAACGAGGTTTGTCATTAGCGCATGAGTTGCGTTGCCCGCAATGTCAGAACCAAAACTTGATCGATTCCAACTCGCCAGTTGCACGAGATCTGCGCCTTGAAGTGTATAAAATGGTCGATGAAGGCAAAGGCGACGATGAAATCATCGAGTTTATGACCAGCCGTTATGGTGAGTTTGTACTCTACAAACCGAAAATGGAAACTAAAACCTATATTCTTTGGTTAGGTCCAGTGGGTTTGTTATTGCTCGGTCTTATCATTGGTTTCATCTTTATCCGCAAGCAACGTATCGGTGGCACGACCGAGCCTGAGATCAGTGCCGAAGATCAAAAAGCGCTTGATGCTTTATTAAAGCGTGATAATAAATGAAGTCATTTGCTTTAGCTGCAATCCTAGCGAGTCTGTCTGTTGCCTTTGCTGGTGGTGCCCATGCGTACCCCGGCATGCAGCAGGCAAATAAACCGATTGAGTCGACAGTCGATCTGATTAACGTTCTTCCACAGACTTATCCTATCGAAGTTGTTGCTTTTAGTGATGCGAATGGAAAGCCTATCGACTTTAGCCAATACAAAGGCAAAGTTGTGATGGTCAACATGTGGGCGACTTGGTGCCCTCCCTGCGTAAGGGAGTTGCCCGCAATTGAGCGTTTGGCGACAAAGTTTAAAGCGGATCAGTTTGCGTTATTGCCTATCTCTATTGATGCAGGTGGTAAGCAACAAGTGCAGCCTTTTCTCACTTCATTAGGAATGGCAAACTTTAATTCCTATTACGATCCTACGCAAAACTTAGGACAGGTGTTCCCACTGGATACCATTCCTGCAACCTTTATTCTCGATCAAAATGGCCAATTGATCGCGTTTGTGCGCTCCTTTGTCGACTGGGATGATGCAAAAGCCGTATCGCTAATCCAAAGTTTTATCGATAAAGGCGCTAAAAAGCTGAATTAAACAGCATATAGAGCGTAAATAGAGCACCGTTGTAGAAAAGATCGCCATGCGATCTTTTTTCTTTTAAAAAGCGCTTGCACAAAAAGTTTCGCTGCCTATAATGCGCATCCACTGACACGGCAGACAGCGAAAGCCAACGCGGTTACAGTGCGAATCGAATGCAAATTGTGCAGTTGATTCGAAAGCCTCAAGAAGTTTGTAAAAACGCCTTGACGCGATGAGGGAAATGCGTAGAATACGCAGCCCTGACCCAGTGAGCGGTAACGTAAGCGATGAGGTCAAACGCTCTTTAACAATCTAAACAAGAAATCTGTGTGGACACTCACAGGTGTTGAGTTAATCGAAATTACTCTGCCGTTTGGCGAGTAATCAAAGAATTAAATCAATGAATGAGTGTTCATAGCAATATGTACA
>NZ_AKZL01000068.1:0-24269 GCF_000282755.1 Shewanella sp. POL2 | reverse complement strand
CACTATGACTGCTCAAGTTCACGCGCAAGAAGACAAGTATATTTGGCTTGAAGAGGTTGAAGGCGCCAAGCCTATGGAATGGGTTAAGACCCAAAATGCCGCTTCTGCCGCCGAAATTAAAGCCTTCAAAGGGTTTGATACCTTAGTCGCAAATAGCCTCGCTATCCTCAATGACAAAGAGCGTATTCCTTACGCCACCCACATCGGCGACAAGCTGTATAACTTTTGGAAGGACGATACCCATGTCCGGGGGATTTATCGCCGCACGACCATGGAAGAATACACAAAGGCGCAACCCAAGTGGGAAACCGTGCTTGATGTCGATGCTTTAGGTAAGTTGGAATCGGTTAACTGGGTATTTAAGAGCATTGATTGCCAATATCCCGATAATCAACGTTGTTTTGTGTCTTTATCCCGTGGCGGCGCCGATGCGGTGGAAGTGCGTGAATTTGATTTAACCACTAAAGATTTTGTGCCAGCAAAAGATAAGCCATTCTTTTTAAAAGAAGCGAAATCTAGCCTAAGTTGGATAGATAAAGACCATGCATTTGTCGGCACCGACTTTGGCGATGGCCAAAGCATGACGGACTCGGGTTACCCCCGCGTGGTGAAGTTATGGCAACGTGGTACGCCACTTGAGCAAGCGAAAACGATTTTTAGTGGGGATAAAACCTCTGTCGCGGTATCGGGTTGGGTGATGTTCGACGATAAAACCCCGCTCAGCCTAGTCACAGAAGCACATACTTTTTATACCGCGACGCAGTATGTTTACCAAGACGGCAAACTGATTAAACTACCAATCCCACAAGATGCCGAGATTAAAGGCTATTTCCAAGGCAAATTGTTTATTGAGCTAAAAAGTGACTTAGCAACGCCTGCGGCGACATTCAGCCAAGGCGCTGTGGTGTACGCCAATGTGGCGGATTTAATTGCCCAAAAAGCGGCGTTTACTGAATTTGTGAGCCCTACGCCAACAGCATCAATAGCGCAGCTGAGTTTCAGTAAGAGCGCGATTTTTGTTAATTGGCTCGATAACGTGAAGAGCAAGCTGGTTCGCTACGAGCAAGATGAAAAAGGCGCATGGCAAAGCACGCCAGTGCCCTTTGAGGCCAACGGCGCGCTAACTGTGATGGATATGGAGCGCGACAGTGACGATTTCTTTGTCAACTACACTAGCTTCCTTGAGCCATCGAGCCTGTATACCGTCAATGCTAAGGCGCTTAAACCTCAAAAAATCAAAGGTATGCCTCAGCAGTTTGCGGCGGATAAATTTAAAACCGAGCAATATTTTGCCACCTCAAAGGATGGTACCAAAGTGCCTTATTTTGTGGTGATGGCAAAAAATCTTAAGCTCGATGGCAGCAATCCAACACTGCTTTATGGTTATGGCGGATTTGAAGTGTCTCTTCGCCCAGCGTATTCAGCTACCATTGGTAAAAACTGGTTAGAGCAGGGCGGTGTGTATGTACTGGCCAATATCCGAGGTGGCGGCGAGTATGGTCCTGCGTGGCATCAAGCGGCGCTTAAGCAGAATCGTCATAAGGCCTACGAGGACTTTGAGGCCATCGCCGAGGATCTCATCGCCCGTAAGATCACCTCGAGCAAGCATTTAGGTATTCAAGGCGGCAGTAATGGTGGTTTGTTGATGGGCGCCGCCTTTACCCGTCGTCCCGATCTCTACAATGCCGTGGTCTGCCAAGTGCCTTTACTCGACATGTACCGTTTCAATAAGTTACTCGCCGGCGCAAGTTGGATGGGGGAGTACGGTAATCCTGATGTTCCAGAGGAATGGGCTTACATTAAAACTTATTCGCCATACCATAACCTGCATAAAGACGTGCATTATCCTAAGGTGTTTTTTACCACCTCAACCCGTGATGACAGGGTTCACCCTGGGCACGCCCGCAAGATGGTGGCCAAGATGAAGGATATGGGTATTGATGTGCTTTACTATGAAAATATCGAAGGTGGGCATGCTGGGGCTGCAGATAATAATCAAGCTGCGGAACTAAATTCAATGGCGTTTGCCTACTTATTACAGCAGTTAAAATAATCGCACTTGTTACCGCAGTAAATTAACAAGCTGGGGTTAGTTCCGAGCAAGTCCCTATAGGTTGGGGAGTCAAAAACGGTCGAATGCCTTCAGATTCGGCCGTTTTTTTAATCCGCATTATAACTTGTTAATTATAAAGATTATTTAATTGAGGAGAATCTGACGACTTGCTAAGATGGCGCAAATTGTAGGGCATAAGATTGCCTTAAGAAAACTAAGTTAGCTTCGGCCCACTATTGATTTGAGAGACCATAACCAGTGCTGACGAGATTTAAAACCCTAACCGTGAATCGTTTCACTTTTATCACCGCAGTATTTTACGTTTGCGTTTTTAATATCCCGCTATTTGACATCATCAAAAAAGGCATTGAAAAACAACCTGATGTCGATCCGGTTTTTATCGCCAGTATGCCGTTATTTTTGATCTTTGCGCTGAGTTTTGTGTTTTCGCTGTTTACAGTGAAGTATCTGCTAAAGCCCTTTTTTATCATCCTCACTTTATTATCATCTAGCGTGTTTTTTGCGGCCTTAAAATACAATATCGTGTTTGATTACGGCATGATTGAAAACACCTTTCAAACCAACAGCGCTGAAGCGCTGATGTATGTCAATTTTGCTTCCATACTCAATATGCTGCTTACGGGGATTTTGCCAGCCTATTTGATTTACAAAGCTGATATCCAATACAAGCCATTTTTCAAAGAGTTGCTACATAAAGTTTTGTTTATGCTGGCGATGTTAGCAGGGCTTGGGATTATCGCTTTCTTCTATTTCCAAGACTACGCTTCCTTTGGCCGCAATAATGATGAGATTAAGCGTTATATCGTGCCGACCTATTTTATTGGTGCGGCGGCTAAGTACATCAATGTGCATTACCTACAAACACCAATCAAATATGAACAGCTTGGCTTGGATGCAAAAAATGTCAGTCCCAATACCAACGGTAAGCCCAATTTATTAGTGCTGGTGGTTGGGGAAACGGCTCGTTCGATGAACTATCAATACTATGGTTATGAAAAACCGACCAACGCCCATACTCAGGGGCAAGGATTACTGGTCTTTAAGGATAGCCATTCTTGTGGTACGGCAACCGCAGTATCGCTGCCTTGCATGTTCTCCCGCATGGGACGCGATGACTATGATTCCCGCCGTGCCTATGCCCAAGACACGGCCGTTGATGTACTGAATCATGGCGGGATTAAGGTGCAATGGTTTGATAATGACTCGGGTTGTAAAGGCGTGTGCGATCAGGTTGAGAACATCACTATCGATTTAAAGAGCGATCCTGAGTTGTGCTCCGGTCAATATTGCTTTGATCAAGTTTTGTTGAACAAACTTGATGAAGCATTAGCTAACGCCGAGCAAAAAGATACCGTGATTGCGTTACATATTATTGGCAGTCACGGGCCGACCTATTATCTACGTTATCCGCCAGAGCACCGTAAATTTACGCCAGATTGCCCACGTAGTGATATTCAAAATTGCAGTGCTGAAGCGTTAATGAATACCTACGACAACACTATCTTATATACCGATTACATTCTTAGTCAGGTGGTCAATAAGCTTAAACAGCAGCAAGAAAAATTTGATACCGCCATGTTTTATCTCTCCGATCATGGCGAGTCTTTGGGTGAGAAAGGCATGTACTTGCATGGCGCCCCTTACAGCATCGCGCCTATTGAGCAAACGAGTATTCCTATGCTGGCTTGGTTTTCTGAGGACTTTAGTCAAGATAATCACTTGAATATGGCTTGTCTTGCTAAAGAAGCTGAAAAGGGGGGATTTTCCCATGACAATTTGTTCGATAGCCTATTGGGATTAATGAATGTTCAAACTCAGGTTTATCAGCCTGAATTGGATATTTTTGCCCGCTGCCGAGGTTGAGCCGCTTTTGGCATAACATAAAAAATTAAAGGAGGATGGCAACATCCTCTTTTTGTTTTTGCGCGCCATCATAATAATCATTTTACCCAGTATCCAAAACGAAGCAGTTGAGTTAACTTAAGTTATACAAAATTATAACAACTCATGGATACATGATTCATGTCTTTTCCTGCAGCAAATAAAGAGCTCGATTCAGCGGCTCAAATTTTACGTTTAGCTGTACCGCAAATGTCTGCGCTTGATATACCGGTTACGCCAGAAAACTACACCGTTTGGTATGAGTATTTTGCTCAGTCAAACTTAGATCTTAATCGTGCTATTGATGGTTTTCTTGCTAACAATGTCGTATTTACCAAAGAAGTGAATACCAGTCTGTACAAGAATTTTATTCAAGAGAAGTCCCCTGAAGTCATTGAGAATGTCCAGATAGAAACTCAGATACTGATTAACTCTCTCATCAGTAAAATTACTCAGTTAACCCAAGGGACGGAAGCATTTACAAGCACCTTGGCGGATTTTGGATTGCAACTGCAATCAACGCCCGATGCGAATACGTTAAATCAATTAGTCGATGGGGTGCTTGATGAAATGCAGAGCCTATTGGTTAATAACCAAGCCATGGAGCAGAGCCTCAATGCCATGGGGCAAGAAGTACAAAACTTAAAAGCTGAAATGGAAAATTTAAGTCTGGCAGCAATGACAGATCAATTGACTTCGTTACATAACCGCCGAGCTTACGAAATTGCCATTCAAGACCATATCCATCGTGCGGAGGAACAACAAACCCGTTGTAGTTTATTACTTGTGGATATTGACAGATTTAAGATATTTAACGACACCTATGGGCATCAAATCGGCGACAAAGTCTTGGCTTATGTTGCGCTGGCTTTAAAACAATGTGTGCGTGGTGATGACTTTGTCGCCCGTTACGGCGGCGAGGAATTTGTGGTGTTACTGCCTAATACCCATTTTCATGATGCGCTGCAAGTGGCCGAGACTTTGAGGGAGCGGATCTCCGAGCGGCGCCTAGCGATAGGCAAAGATAAAAAACTCTCATTGGGCGCCATTACGGTGTCGATTGGCTTAGCCTCTTTGCAAAAGGGCGATGATGCAGAAACCTTGTTTAGCAGAGCGGATAAAGCCCTGTATGAAGCTAAATCTGATGGCCGTAATTGCGTGCGGGGCTGAGTTGTTGCTTATTATCAGTATAGTTTGAGGGCGTATGGATAATGGTTTAAGTGTTAGTAATCTCAGCATCCTTATGCTTCAGTGATGCGAATCTTGGGTTCAGGATTGAGCGCCTTACGCCAATAAATGTTTAAAATGCAGTAAGCGATTGTTGGCGGGCATGGCGATATCTTCAACTAAGGTTAAGTTTTGGGCTTGGGCAAGGGTGACAATCCATTCAACATCTCGAATGCCGCTTTCACTATCTCTTTGTTTTAATAAGTCATCAAATCGCCGATTGCTGTCGCTGGTAAAGTGACCTTGATAGTTAAAAGGCCCGTACAGGCATAGGGTGTTGAGCCGCGGTAAATACTCTCCTAAGCCATTAAAAAATGCTTCCACCTTGGGTTTACTCATAATATGTAAGGTATTGGCGCTGAATACTGCATCGATATGGGGGCCGTTGATAGGCCAAGGTAGTGATACATCAAGTGTAATAGGTAAGCCAAGATTATGAACGCCAAGTTGATGACCTTGTTGTAAACATCTTGCACTAATGTCCTCAAGATATTGCGCTTGATCGCTCGTTTGCCAAAAAAGTTGAGGGAGATTCGCTGCAAAATAAACGGCGTGTTGCCCAGTGCCGCTACCGATTTCAAGTACTTGTTTGGTATTGGCAAAAGCGGTTTTTAATACCGCAAGAATAGGC
The DNA here is from genome assembly GCF_000282755.1 of Shewanella sp. POL2. Classification (NCBI taxonomy): domain Bacteria; kingdom Pseudomonadati; phylum Pseudomonadota; class Gammaproteobacteria; order Alteromonadales; family Shewanellaceae; genus Shewanella; species Shewanella sp. POL2. The sequence goes on along the minus strand of NZ_AKZL01000068.1, from coordinate 18,456 downwards.
GTTTTATTATTTTCACAGGCTTGAGAAAAGGGCAGAACATCAGTTGTTTGAGGTTGTATATCCTGCGGCATAGTTTCTCCTGATAGGTCATTGTTAAACAAGTTATTGTTAAATAAATCTTTGTGAAATGCGTCTTTCTGATGGCGATTACCCTTGAGACAATAACGCAGGGTCAATTCTATTACCATCCTAGCGGGTGGTGCCTAGCTTAAGTCACTAACCTCGTTAATCCAATGGCTTAAGCTGTTTTGCCAAACTCGCTTATTTCCCTGTCAGGGGCATTCTTCTGTTGACCATGATAATAGCTTCGTTATACTCAAAAATTCTGAACGTTTGTAAAAAATATTAAACGAAAAATCATAATAACATCGTGTAAGGAAACCCTATGTCAGCCAAACGCTGCGCCTCTTATTACAATGCCACTATTAAGCAAGAGTCTGATTATCCAGAACTTGAAGGTGATCTTCGTGTAGATGTTGCCATTATCGGCGGCGGGTTTACTGGGGTTGCAACCGCGGTTGAGTTGTCTGAAAAAGGCTACAAGGTCGCATTACTAGAGGCAAATAAAATTGCTTGGGGCGCGACTGGCCGTAATGGTGGTCAAGTGACCGGAAGCCTATCTGGCGATGCAGCGATGACCAAGCAATTACGCCGTCATCTTGGTCAGGATGCCGAGGATTATGTGTGGGATCTTCGCTGGCGTGGGCACGATATCATCAAAAGTAGAGTGGCGAAGTACAACATTGATTGTGATTTAAAATTTGGTCATATCCAGACGGCCTATCGCCCCGCACATATGGCAGAGTTACAGCAAATGTTCGACGAGGCTAATCGCCGTGGCATGGGGGAGTTTATGACCTTAGTGCCTGAGCAGGAGATGCCCACCTATTTAGCCTCGCCCTTGTACCACGGCGGTTTAGTCAATCGGCGCAATATGCATCTGCATTCGGTAAATCTATGCCTTGGTGAGGCGCGAGTCGCGGCCTCGTTGGGCGCGCAGATTTTTGAACATTCGCAGGTGCTGGATATTCAGCAAGGAGAGCTTGCAACCGTGGTCACGCCAAAAGGAACGGTTAAGGCAAATAGCGTGCTCATCGCCGGCAATGCCTACCACAAATTGGGCCGTCCCAAGCTACGGGGCATGTTATTTCCTGCCTCCCTTGGCAATTGTGCGACAGCCCAATTGCCGGCGGAGTTAGCTAAGCAACTTAATCCGCAGGATTTGGCCGTGTATGATTGCCGCTTCGTGCTGGATTATTACCGCTTAACTGCCGACAACCGTTTGATGTTTGGCGGTGGCACCAATTACAGTGGCCGCGATCCTAAAAACGTTGCCGCTGAGCTGCGCCCGGCGATTGAACGTACTTTCCCCCAGTTAAAGGGTGTCGATATTGAATTTGCCTGGGCAGGCATGGCGGGGATAGTGATTAACCGTATTCCCCAGTTGGGCAAAATTACCCCGAATATCTTCTATTGTCAGGGATACTCGGGCCATGGCGTGGCAACTTCCCATATCATGGCCGAGATTATGGGGCAGGCGATCGATGGTCAAATGCGAGAGTTCGATCTCTTCGCCGCGATGCGTCATATCCGGATCCCACTGAATGAATGGTTTGGTAATCAGGCACTGGCCTTAGGTATGTTGTATTACACCCTCAGGGAAAACTGGCGCTAAACAGGTGGGGTGTCTGGCGACAGCGAGATGATTGTCACTCATATTGGATTAATTGTTGTGAGTTAACTGCTCGCCAGTTTTTCAGCTAAATAATCTACTAAAACCCGCACTTTGGCGCTCAGGTGACGATTTTGGGGGTAGAGCGCCCAAATGCCTTCTTTGGATTCGCGGTGTGCGTCGAGGAAGGAGATAAGTTTGCCTGCATGAATATCTTCTTCAATATAATAATCAGGGAGTTGTACTATCCCTATGCCCTTTAACGCTGCATCCCGCAGGGCATAGCCGCTGTTGCAGATAAGGTTGCCGCGTACCTTAATATTGCGCTCGCGGCCATTTTCAATAAAGCGCCAGTAATTGTGATTCCCGATCAGGCAATTATGTTGATTTAACTCCGAAAGCGTATGGGGCTCACCGTATTTTTCAACATAACTGGGTGAGGCGGCCACATAATGGGTGCGGCTACTCAAAGGTTTGGCCATCAGGCTAGAGTCGGCGAGTTTGCCAAGGCGAATAGCCAAATCGTAACCGCCGTCAATCAAATCCAAGGTTCTGTTGGTCAAGTCGACATTAAATTCCACACTGGGATACTGCACCATAAAATCATTGAGTAATGGCATGATAAATTTTTCGCCGTAGGCCACGGGGGCGGTGAGTTTCACCAATCCTTGGGGCGAGCCCTTTAGATCGGTAATGGCCCGTTCGGCCTCCTCTAGTCCTGTCTGTAATTGGCGGCAATGGCGATAATAAATCGTGCCTTCTTCGGTGAGCGATACCTTGCGAGTCGTACGGTAAAACAGCTTAGTGCCGAGGCGATTTTCCAGCGCGCTGATTTGCCGACTCACGTGGGCGGTGGACACATTGAGGCGCTGTGCGGCCAAGGTAAAGTTCTCGGCTTCGGCCACTGCTACAAATTCTGATATGCCATCCCAAAGGTACATTGTTGCTTCTCAGTAAAAATGAATTGCCAAAATGCTAGATTATCAATCCTCAGGAAATAAATACAATCTAGTGACTGCATTACCGCACACTATTTTTAAGCTTATCCGTCCACCTCAATCTATGCTTACAAGCGAGTCGGGCTAGGATAAGCCGTAAATCGATAAGCCCATTGATTAAAATAAGGAAAGACAAGCATGTCGAACGAAAAACCACAGTTTATCAAGTCAAAGGCCGCCGTGGCCTGGGGGCCGGGACAGCCACTCAAGATTGAAGAAGTCGATGTGATGTTACCTAAAGCCGGCGAAGTATTAGTGCGCATCGTGGCGACTGGGGTGTGCCATACCGATGCGTTTACCTTAAGTGGTGACGATCCTGAAGGCGTGTTCCCAGCGATCCTCGGCCATGAGGGCGGTGGTATTGTTGAGCAAGTGGGCGAAGGCGTGACCAGCGTGCAGGTGGGCGACCATGTGATCCCTCTCTACACGCCTGAGTGTGGCGAATGTAAATTCTGTTTATCGGGTAAAACAAACCTGTGCCAGAAGATCCGCGCGACTCAAGGCAAAGGTTTAATGCCAGATGGCACCACGCGTTTCTATAAAGATGGTCAGCCAATTTTCCATTACATGGGCTGTTCTACCTTCTCTGAGTACACTGTATTACCTGAAATTTCATTGGCTAAGGTCAATAAAACTGCGCCATTAGAAGAGATCTGTCTGCTAGGTTGTGGTGTGACGACAGGTATGGGCGCCGTAATGAACACCGCTAAGGTGGAAGAAGGCGCGACCGTAGCGATTTTCGGCCTAGGTGGTATCGGTCTTTCGGCCGTTATTGGTGCGACCATGGCTAAAGCCAGCCGGATTATTGCCATTGATATTAACGAATCTAAATTCGAACTTGCCCGTAAATTAGGTGCAACCGATTGTATTAATCCTAAAAATTTCGACAAACCTATTCAAGAGGTGATTGTCGAGATGACCGATGGCGGCGTGGATTACTCCTTCGAATGTATCGGTAATGTCAATGTGATGCGCAGCGCGCTCGAGTGTTGCCACAAGGGCTGGGGCGAATCAGTGATCATTGGTGTTGCAGGCGCAGGGCAGGAGATTTCTACCCGTCCGTTCCAACTGGTGACAGGTCGCGTATGGCGAGGCTCAGCCTTCGGTGGCGTAAAAGGACGCTCGCAATTACCTAAAATCGTTGAACAATACCTAGCAGGTGAGTTTAAGCTCGATGACTTTATCACCCACACTATGGGACTTGAGCAAGTCAACGAAGCCTTCGACTTGATGCATGAAGGCAAGAGCATTCGCAGCGTGATCCATTTCGATAAATAATTGCGCTCTTTGTCATCACAGCAGCAGATAACCGCTAACGACTTATCTGCTGCTTATGTGTTTTAAGCTTGTGATAGGGTCTTGAACGGCAAGCTAACCGCTGAAAGTGAACAGGAAAGGGATTGAAATGACCATAGAAAATATCAGCTGTAACAAGAGTTTTGGTGGTTGGCACAAACAGTATCGCCATCAATCTCAGGCGCTGAACTGCGAGATGCGCTTTGCGATTTACCTGCCACCCGAGGCGGCCAATAAACCTGTACCTGTGCTGTATTGGCTATCGGGTCTTACCTGTACCGACGAAAACTTTATGCAGAAGGCGGGCGCGCAGCGTATTGCGGCGCAGTTGGGAATGGCTATCGTCGCTCCCGATACCAGCCCTCGTGGTGATGATGTTGCCGATGCACCGGATAAAGCCTATGACTTGGGCCTCGGCGCAGGGTTTTATGTGAATGCGACCAGAGCACCTTGGAATCGCCACTATAAAATGTACGACTATATTGTGCATGAGCTGCCAGCGCTGATTGAAGCGAATTTCCCCGTAACCGGACAGCGCGCCATCTCTGGCCACTCCATGGGCGGGCATGGCGCGTTAGTCATTGGATTAACCCATCCCCACAGATATAGCTCCATTTCGGCCTTTAGCCCTATCAGCAATCCAAGCAATGCGCCTTGGGGGATTAAAGCCTTTACCGAGTATTTAGGGGAAAATCGTGAGCACTGGCGCCAATATGATGCCTGTGAGTTACTCAAATTGGCGATCAGCGAAGTGCCTATTTTAGTCGACCAAGGCGATGCCGACAGCTTTTTAGAAACACAATTAATGCCACACACGCTCAGTGATATCGCCAAAACGAAAGGCTATCCCTTAGATTTGCGTATGCAGGCGGGCTACGACCATAGCTATTACTTTATTGCGAGCTTTATTGAAGAGCACCTTAAATTCCATAGCTTGTATTTTAAATAAGGCTGCCAATCGTTAACCCCTTTCAGGATTAAACCTCAGAGTTAAAGCCTAGGGTTAAATATTAAAAAGCGCGGTTAACATCAAGTTCACCGCGTTTTTATTTTTACGGATAAGTTGCGATGTCATTCAACATGTCATGTTGACCCATGGCGCCTGAATGATTTGAATGCAGCGGCTATATCTCAAATGAGAAAAAGCTGTTAAGTTCTCGACATTAATGATGATTCATTCTCTATATTCTCAATACAATATTGGCGAATAAATATACATAAGGATAGGAGTTCAATATGAAATGGATGTTTGTACTGTTACTGGCGATAACGAGTACCGCCAATGCCATGATTATTAGGCATGATGCGGAAGACGCGAAATATCAAGCGGCGGCGCAAAGCGATAATTCAACAGTCACCTTTTTAGGACTTTATAAAGGTGATGAAATCGTGCTTGGTACAGGCAGCCTTATCGATAAGCAATGGATTGTGACGGCGGCGCATGTGGCTAATGAGCTAACGACTGGCAATAAAGTGCAATTTAAAAAGGATTTTTACTCGATTAAAAACGTGATAAAACATCCACTTTGGAAAGAACGACACTTTCCCTATGATATTGCATTGGTTCAATTGGCGTCTTCAATTGAAGACGCCACACTCGCTAAATTGAATCCTGCCTCAACCGAAACGGGTAAAATCGCTACCTTCGTCGGACGTGGCGATTTTGGTAATGGGCTAGTGGGCGTTGTGGCGGCCGACAAACAATTGCGCGCGGCACACAATGCCGTGGTTGGGGTGCAGGAGCAATGGCTGCAATTTATCTTTGACCGCGACGCGAATGCTTTACCATTGGAGGGGATCAGTGGCCCAGGAGATTCGGGTGGCCCCGCATATCTCGTCTCGACAAATTCAGTCTGCCTTATCGGTGTCAGCTCATGGCAAAATGCTGAGTCAACCAATTGGGAAGAAGGTAAGTATGGCGTGATTGAGCATTACTCACGCATTTCCTATTTCAGAGATTGGATCGAGAAAACACTTTGGCAGATATCAGGGATATCGCCAGAAATATGTCCCGATAGTTAAGGTATTAGATTGTACTTTTGCGATAAATTGCCGCTATTTCACTACTCTCTATTGTTTGCTCTCATAAAAACGGATGTGTACATCGGTGAGTTTGGCCTAATTTAACCTGAGCTCGGGATAAGTAGAGCCGCTGAATAGACATCTTTTCGGGCCTCTCTGCGTTGCTCTGTCTCACCATCGCTCGCTATGGCATACGACAGAGCGCCTTGATATGCGCAAAAATCTGCGCATTCAGTCAGAAAAAATATTTTTCTTTCCAAAAGAATCATTTATGGCATTGATTTAGTTTGTTAAATTTAGATTTTTTCGACACTCGTTACCCCGAGTTCAGGTTAATTTACTTTTTGAAGAGCATCATATTTCGTTTATTTAATTGTTTGGATAAGTATGCCTGTCGTGTTTTGAGGAATAATTTGAAACAATGTATTTTAGTGATTAGATAGTAAAAATTTATTTTAAACAGTAAGTTATTTTTCTATTCATGGGAATGAAGTGTGTTTAATGGAGGGATAATGAAAAAGATAAAGCTTGTGGCGTTTTTGAGTTTAATGTTGTTGGGCGGTTGTGCTTCTTACACTACGCCTGGTGGCAGTGTGGCTATCGGCAGCTTAGCAGATTCGGATATTAATGCGCTGATGTCGGTGCAAGCGGCTGCAACATTCCCTGCACATATTGCCGTGGCACGTATTCAGGCGCCGGGTTATGCATCCTACCGTTTAAGCAGTTTTGGCACAGGCCGTTACAGTGTGGTCACTACCCGTGAAGTCGAAACCGAAGCCGATTTTGCTCAATTAGGTAAAATGTCGCAGGTTGCAGGGATTGCACCGTTAAATCGTATTTTGTTGCCGGAGCAGTTAGATTCCATCAAATCATTGCGGGAAGCTGCGGCAAGACTCAAAGCGGATATCTTACTGATTTATACCTTTGATACCTCTTTCCATGCGGGTGAGCAGCAATTTGCGCCACTGAATGTCATTTCCCTTGGGTTGTTAAAAAATAAAGAAGTGAGCGTGACGACAACCGTCTCGGCGGCTCTGTTTGATGTGCGCACCGAATATTTGTATGGATTAGCGGAGTCGACGGCAAAGGAAAGTCGAAACGCATCGGTATGGAGCACCTCTGATGCAGTCGATGATTTGCGCCGAGAGACTGAAAAACAAGCGTTTTCGCAGCTTATTCCTGAAATTGAAAAAACGTGGTCGGGAGTGATTTCGCAATATGTGAATTCATCAATGAAAGCGACAAACTAAACGTTGTACTCATTTAAAGATAAACAAATGCCGCGCTTAATCGTTTAGGTTTGAACGGTTAAGCGCGGCATGACAGTGCTAAAGACTTAAGTTAATTAACAGCTTGAGTGGATTAACACTCAACAATGTTCACCGCAAGGCCACCTTTGGCGGTTTCTTTGTATTTACTGCGCATATCTTTACCTGTATCCATCATGGTTTTAATCACTTTATCCAGTGATACCTTGTGGTTACCGTCGCCGCGCAGCGCCATACGTGAGGCGTTAATGGCCTTGATTGCGCCCATTGCATTACGTTCAATACAGGGCACTTGTACTAGGCCACCTACGGGGTCGCAGGTTAGGCCTAGGTTATGTTCCATACCAATTTCAGCTGCGTTCTCAACATGTTCGACTGTGCCGCCCATAATCTCGGTTAAGGCGCCAGCCGCCATTGAGCAGGCTACGCCGACTTCACCTTGACAGCCAACTTCAGCGCCTGAGATCGAGGCATTTTTCTTATACAAGATACCAATTGCAGCGGCGGTTAACAGGTAACGGGCACAAACGTCGATATCGACTTCTTGCACGAAGGTATCGTAGTAACAAAGCACGGCAGGAATAATACCTGCGGCGCCGTTTGTTGGTGCAGTCACAACGCGATCGCCTGCTGCGTTTTGCTCGTTTACCGAGAGGGCGAATAAATCGACCCAATCCATTGCGGTTAATGGATCGACGTTGTTACGGCCTTCGGCTTTGAGGCGACGATAGAGTGCTGGCGCGCGGCGACGCAGCTTTAAGCCGCCAGGCAGAATACCTTCCTTCTGATAACCTCTTTCGATACAGGTTTTCATGGTTTGCCAGATATTCCACAGCTTGGCTTTGACCTCTTCTTCACTGGCAAGGCTAAGTTCGTTGGCCATCATTAAGGATGAAATGCTTAAGCCATGTTCAGTACAAAGTTCGAGTAATTGGGCGCTGCTGTTAAAATCATAAGGTGCTGATTCAATTTGCGATGCTGGTGAGGCATTACGTTGGTTGATTTCATCTTCATCTAAGATAAATCCGCCACCGACAGAGTAGTAAGTGCGCTCAAAAATACATTCGCCTTTGCTGTAGGCATATAACGTCATGGCGTTCGCATGGGCGGGAAGGGTTTTACGTCTGTGGTAGGTAATGCCGTCTTCACGGGTAAACTTGACTACTTTGCCGCAGCTGAGGGTGAGGGTCTCATTTTTAGACACTTGCTCAAGAATGCCATCGATGCTGTCGGTATCGACGGTTTCAGGATCTTCACCCATCAAGCCTAAAATGACCGCCTTACCTGTGCCGTGGCCCTTGCCGGTTTGGCCGAGGGAACCAAAGAGTTCGGCTCTTAATTCATCCACTTGGGCAATCTGGCCCGAATCAGCAAGGTGCTGCATAAAAATTTTGCCCGCTTTCATGGGGCCAACAGTGTGTGAACTCGAAGGGCCAATGCCGATCTTGAACATATCGAATACGCTAATCATGATTGAAGTCCTGTTGTGTCTCGATTTTTATTTTAGTGTGTGCGGATGAACTTTGCAGTTATCGTGTTAATACGCTGGTTTTTAGGGCATCAACTCTGGCAAACTGCAGGCATTATCCACGTAAAAATAGGCTTGTGTGATACGCTTATGTTCAGTATCCCATAAATCAGTATCAAGATTCACATTAGTTTTTTTTATTAGAAAGTCTTCGGATAAGCTGAGCTTAATTAGCGGATCATTAATGTCGATTTAATGGCCTACATTATCGGTTTTGGGTAAAATTTGACGGTAAATGGCTCGCTTTTTGGGGATTTTTGTGAACCCCGTAGCCAGTATCGCTATGGTTATTTTTTGAGTATGAATAAGAAATTTTAGGGAGAATTATGAGTTATCTAATGCTGGATCTGCTGTCTTTAGAGGTCAGTGAGGCTGAAGCTGAGATGCTGCGCCATCCGCAAGTGGGCGGTTTGATCCTGTTTTCCCGCAACTTTACTAGCCGTGGGCAATTAATTGCCTTGGTGCAGCAGATTCGCCAAATTCGTCCCGAGATTTTGATTGCCGTCGACCATGAGGGCGGACGAGTACAACGTTTTCGCGAAGGTTTTACGCTTATTCCGGCCATGGGGGATATTTTGCCAGCGGCTAAGGGCGAGATGGCATTGGCGAAACGTTGGGCCTGTGAGCTGGGTTTTTTAATGGCCATCGAGTTACTCGCCTGTGACATCGACTTAAGCTTTGCGCCTGTGCTCGATCTTAACGGCATCAGCCAAGTCATTGGCAAACGTAGTTTTAGTGCAAAGCCCGATGAAGTGATTGCGTTAGCGCAGAGTTTTATTGAGGGTATGGCCGAGGCGGGCATGGGTGCCGTGGGTAAGCATTTCCCAGGTCATGGCAGTGTGGCTGCAGATTCCCATATTGCGCAACCTATCGATGAACGTGAGGCTGAGGCGATTTTTAATCAAGATATTTTGCCATTTAAAGATTTGATTGCTCAAGGTAAATTATCGGGCATTATGCCTGCCCATGTGATCTACCCTAAAGTTGACCCTAATCCTGCGGGCTTTTCAACCTATTGGTTAAAGCAGATCCTTCGCCAAGATCTGGGTTTTAATGGGGTGATTTTCTCCGACGATCTGGGGATGAAGGGCGCATCTTTTGCGGGAGATTATTTAGGCCGCGCCCAAGCTGCGTTGGATGCGGGTTGCGATATGATTTTGGTTTGTAATGATAATCCAGGTGTTATGTCACTCTTAAACGGTTTTGTATGGCCTTCTGCTGCACCAAAACATCCGGCGAGTTTACTTAAACCTAATGCGGCGCAGACTGCTATCGCATTAGAAAATAGTGCTCGTTGGGAAAATGCCAAGCAGCTGGCCGAGCAAATCCAACTCGCACAACAGGCAAAAGTTTGATGTAGCGCAAGGTTCTGCAATGAATATTTGCTAGGGTTAGTGGCATGCGCCGTGTTTGGCAGATTGTTAAAAGGTCTCAATATGATTTTTTATCTTCATGGATTCGATGCGACTAGCCCTGGTAATCACGAAAAAATGCGTCAGTTGCAGTTTATTGACCCAGATGTAAGGCTTATCAGCTACAGCACTTTGCATCCCAAGCATGATATGCAGCATTTATTGAAAGAGGTCGCCAAGCAAATGCAGTATAGCGACGATCCCACGCCGTTAATGGTGGGCGTCGGTTTGGGGGCGTATTGGGCTGAGCGAATTGGTTTTTTAAATGGGTTAAAGTCGGTGTTGATCAATCCCAATCTCCATCCAGAAGAGACAATGCAAGGGAAAATTGATCGCCCGGAAGAGTATGCCGACATTGCCAATAAGTGTGTTTCAGAGTTTAGGTTGAAGAATACCCACAAAGCGATGTGCATTCTGTCTCGTCTTGATGAAGTACTCGACAGTCAAGCAACGTCCAGTGAACTCAGTTGTTTTTACCCTATCGAATGGGATGAAACTCAACCCCATAAATTCCCCCAATTAGCGGCCCATTTGCCTAAAATCAAAGCTTTTAAGCTAAGTTAACGGTTAATACTCGTTTGCAGACTCATCATTAGACCGCGCATCGCTACTCATTTGTAGGGGAATAGGTTTGGTTTTCGTGTGATTGCCAGCCTTCGCCTTCGCTCATTTCCATATTTCAGTTCGTTATATGTACGGGGTTGCTGCTTATGCTACCGAGCGTCACGTGTTGGTATATCAATATATTTCATATTTGGAATGGTTGACGGTATATATTATTGGTTTGGTTGGCTATTTCAGTAAAAAGCATTAAATAAGTACTGTAAGAGTGGATTTATCTATCATTTTGTTGAAATTTGTAATTAATTGTGTAAAGTAGCGCGTCTTAATAGTTTGTTACAAAATGCTACAAACTTTTATGCCATTAGTCCATTTATGGACAACCTTTTGCGTATGTCGCCCGACACAGCTAACAGCGGTCTTGTTAGCTGTTTTTTTATGCGTTTCATTTCATTTGTTTCACTCAGTAAATCCATCACTTAACACATTTATAACGTAACTAAGCTCAAATCTCGGCTATGCTTAAACTCGCATGAGAATAACAAGCTAACCTTGTTCAGGAGTCTTAAATGAAACGGGTGCTAATCAAATTAACGGGAACCGTACAGGGTGTGGGCTGTCGGCATGCGACACTGACAAAGGCTCGAGCCTTGGGCGTGACAGGTTATGTGACTAATTGCGTCGATGGAAGTGTCGAAGTGCTCGCACAGGGCAGTAATCCTGCTGTAGATAATCTTATTGCCTGGTGTGAGTTAGGCGTGCCTTGCACCGATGGATTAATGGTGCAGGTGGAAGAAGACCAAGGCGATGATATTTATTTGGATTTTTCAATAGTGCGCTGATTTGCTGCTAAATTCAGTCTCGATGAGTCTTGAATGGTCATGGAGCTATTGGTGATAAAAAAAGCGGTAATTACACTCGTATTACCGCTTTTTATTTAGCATTGATCGGCTGGCGTTTTATGCGCTAGGTTGCGCCATTTTACGGATCTGGATCACCATGCCCATTTCGGGATGATCGAGATAATGAATTTCATCACTTTTCACTCGGCGATTCTGTTCCAGCGGAATAGACATCAGGTAAGGCGTCATCACTTTAACAGGCGTCGCATTAGTATTTGTGCTGGTTTCATCGGTCGGCACAGGCATTAACTTACGTCCTTCTTTGCGAAGATTTAAGGCCGTTTCGATATAGAGGTAGTGGCTGAGATAAATATTTAACGTGCCATCAAGTTGCCAAACAGGAGAGGGCAGCAATGGTGCCGAACTTTCTAAAGCCATTCCTTGGGAGCTTTGAGTATTTTGCATCGAACTGTTTAACGCTTGTTGCACAATTTGGCGGCCATCGAAGTGGTAGTTGGCGGAGAAATCCTTACCAGCAAATAGGCGAACAGGCACTGAGCCGCTTTTACCCGTCATAGGTTGCTGCCATGTCATGTGCAGTAGACTGCGATTACCACGTTCTCTGGATAAGCTATTAACGATACTTGCAAACTGACCTTGGTTGCTTGCGAGTAATACCGGGCCACTGCCAAGTTTGGCGTAGGTTTGGCTGCTACTGCCGATTTCCGATGGGATCATGCTTGGGTAACGGTACTGGGTGGTCGTTGTGCTTGGGCCTGTGAGCCTTAAGCCGCCACTAGTGCTATTATCGGTGTTATTAGTGGCATTCATATTTGTGTTTTCTGCGCAATGGCTATTGGCATCGGCATCATAAACGAGTGTGCAAGGCGCAGACTCATTACTCATGGAGACCACAGCCTGACCTACAACCGGTGAGATCAGGTCGATTGCACTATTGGTTTTCGTCTCAATTGGGGCCATAGGCCATTGTTCAGTTGACTGGCTTTGGCGTTCGAAAATATAGACTTCAACCTCGAACCACGCCTCAGCACGGGCAAGTGAACTGTGTGAAAGTGCAATAAGTGTAGCGATAGAGACCGCGAGTTGACGTAACACTATTTATCTCCAAGACGATGTTGCGATTGATGTTGAGATAGTTGTTCGAGCAAGAGCTTGACTAACGCGAGCCTCTCTTTTGCCGTTTCGGCGCTGAGCATGAACTTTAACTTATTCGGCCCGTCCATTCGATAGATTTGTGGCTGACTTTGCAGTAATCCAATGATAAAGCCTGGGTCGATATTATGATCTTGGCTAAATTCGATACTGCCACCCTTGGCGTGTACCTCAATTTTAGTTGCCCCTAGCCGAGTTGCCTGATGTTTATACAGAGTCATTTCCATCAAGTTTTTAGTGGCCTCGGGCAGCAAACCAAAGCGGTCGATAAGCTCAACTTTAAGTTCGTCTAAGGCTTCTTCGCTGTCACAACTGGCGATACGCTTGTAGAGCGACAGACGAATATTCACATCACCGACATAGTCTTCAGGTAATAGGGCCGGAATTCTGAGCTCCATTTCACATTGCTGATTGAGCATTTGCGCCAGCGATGGCTCTTTACCCTGTTTGAGCGCCTTGACCGCCGATTCAAGCATTTCCATATAGAGGCTAAAGCCAATTTTTGAGATATGGCCGCTTTGCTCATCACCTAAGAGTTCGCCTGCGCCGCGGATCTCTAAATCTTGGGTGGCGAGCATAAAACCGGCACCTAAATCCTCAAGGGCATCGATGGCTTCGAGACGTTTGCGAGCATCGCTAGTCATACGTTTAGGATGTGGCGTCATCAAATACGCATAGGCTTGATGGTGAGAGCGACCCACACGGCCACGTAGCTGATGCAACTGGGCTAAACCAAAGGTGTCGGCGCGTTCGATAATAATGGTGTTTGCACTAGGGACGTCGATACCGGTTTCGATAATAGTGGTACAGACTAACACGTTGAATCTTTGGTGATAAAAGTCCGACATCACCCGCTCAAGATCCCGCTCACGCATTTGGCCATGGGCGACCACCACCCGCGCTTCGGGTAACAAGGTACTAATGTCTTGGGCACATTTTTCAATGGTTTCGACATTATTGTGCAGGTAATAGACTTGGCCACCACGGAGGATTTCACGCAATATAGCCTCGCGCACCGTCGCGGGATCGGATTCGCGCACAAAGGTCTTCACCGCCAAACGCTTAGCGGGAGGTGTGGCAATAATCGATAAGTCGCGCATCCCTGACATCGCCATATTTAAGGTGCGGGGGATCGGTGTGGCGGTGAGGGTCAAAATATCCACATTGGCCCGCAGTGCTTTAATTTTCTCTTTTTGTCTGACACCGAATCGGTGTTCTTCGTCGATGATAAGTAGGCCTAAATTCTCAAATTTAGCCTCGGATTGCAGCAGCTTATGGGTACCAATCACGATATCGACTTTGCCTTCTTCGAGCTGTTTTAGCACTTGGGTCTGCTCTTTGGCGGTTCTAAAGCGTGACATCACTTCAATCACCACCGGCCAGTCGGCAAATCTGTCCTTAAAGTTTTCGTAGTGCTGCTGGGCGAGTAATGTGGTGGGTACCAACACAACCACTTGTTTACCCGCATTCACCGCCACAAAGGCGGCGCGCATCGCGACTTCGGTTTTCCCAAAGCCCACATCACCACAAACTAATCTGTCCATTGCGGTTGGCGATTGCATGTCAGCTAACACCGCATGAATGGCACTTTCTTGATCGACGGTTTCTTCAAAGGGAAAACCTTGAGCGAATTGGGCGTATTCTTCGTCATTGATTTCGCAGCTCTCACCCGGACGAGCTTGGCGACGTGCATAGACATCGAGAAGTTCTGCGGCCACATCGCGGATTTTTTCAATGGCTTTATTTTTTGCCTTAGCCCAAGTGTCGTTACCGAGTTTATTAAGATGCGTTTCCCCATCGGTGCCAACACTATAACGGCTAATTAAATGTAAATTGGAAACGGGGACATAGAGCTTATCGCCACCTGAGTACTCAAGTTGCAAATATTCAGCAACAATGCCGCCAGTATCGAGGGTGACTAAACCTTGGTAAAGGGCAACACCGTGCTCTAAGTGTACGATCGGCTGGCCAACTTTCAGCTCGGCTAAGTTTTTGATTAAGGTATCGTTACTGATCTGACGCTGTTTTTCGCGGCGACGCTGCTGTGAAATCCGCTGGCCGAAGAGCTCAGTTTCGCAGATGATGCTGACGGCAGTTTGTGCACCGAGTCCCAGTACACAACCACGGGATAAGGGCGAAACGATCAAGCCAAGTTTGGTATCAGTTTTAATAAACTCATCAAAATGACTAAATACCGTAGGCTTTAACTGGATTTTACCCAAGAGTTCGAGCAGCGCTTCACGGCGGCCTTCAGATTCTGCGCTAAACAGCATCCTCGGCGCCTGCTCAGCATAATCCTGCAGTGCGATTAACGGCTGCTTTAATTTGTGATTGGCGCTTACCTCAGGCAAGGCTCTTGCATCAATTTGCGCCGCAGCACCATTGGTGTCAGGATTTGGGGCCACAAATTGATAGCGAGGTAGCGGCTTAAAGGCGGCAAATAATTCTTCTATCAGTAAATACAGTTCTTTAGGGGCAAGCAGTGGTCGTAGCGGATCGACC
This sequence comes from Shewanella sp. POL2, assembly GCF_000282755.1. Classification (NCBI taxonomy): domain Bacteria; kingdom Pseudomonadati; phylum Pseudomonadota; class Gammaproteobacteria; order Alteromonadales; family Shewanellaceae; genus Shewanella; species Shewanella sp. POL2. Next base: position 3,182 of record NZ_AKZL01000068.1, on the reverse strand, counting down.
CGTCGGTCTTCATATCGTGTTTCCACTTCATGCAAATGGGCGCGAGCGGATTTTTCGATATCGCCCAAGGTGACTAACTGAGTGTCCTTCGGCAGGTAATCAAATAGCGTCGCGACCTCATCGAAAAACAGTGGCAGATAGTTTTCAATCCCAGCGGGCATCAAATTTCGGCTCACCAATTGATAAACCGACTCTGGCTCTTTAACGATCACCTCAAAACGGCGGCGATAGCGTTGTCTAAAGCCTTCGATAGCACTGCTATCGGTTGGAAATTCTTTTGCCGGTAATAATCGCACCGCATCGACGGGTGTGGATGAGCGCTGGGTCTCTGGGTCGAAATGGCGAATGGTTTCAACTTCATCATCGAAAAGCTCGATACGCAGCGGCATATTCACGCCGGTAGGGAAGATATCGAGAATTGAGCCCCGAATGGCAAACTCGCCATGTTCGTAAACTTGCTCAACTAAATGATAGCCCGTATCGGTTAATTGCTGGCGCACATCATGGAGCTGATATTTATCGCCCTTTTTAAGCACAAATACATTGGAGCTTAAATAGGATTTCGGCGGCAAGCGCATCATCAGTGTTGTCACCGGCACGATAACCACGCTGTGCTCAGCATGGGATATTTGCGATAGGGTTTCTAAACGCTGGGAGATCAAATCCTGATGGGGTGAAAAACTGTCGTAGGGCAGGGTTTCACGGTCAGGAAACAGCCGCACCTTAATGGTGGTGTTCGCTAATAAATAATTAAGCTCTAACTCGAGACTCAATGCCGTTGGTGTGTCACTGGTGACAATGAGCGTGGTGCCTGGGTGTTGGCGTATCAAGCTGGCGAGGGTGACCACTTGACCCACTCCGGTGATACACGACAGAGTTTGCATTTGAGTGCCATTTTTTACAACGGGCGGTGTTAGGGCTGAAATATGTGTCATTGGCGTGGGATAAACGGATTCATTCACAAAAAGTTGCATTTATTGTAGTGACTTGGGCGCGAGGGTGCTAGTGAAAACTCTCGTCTTTATTGGCGTTCGTCCCTAGCTTGTTTACGCAGTTTAAGTTGTTTTTGTTGAACATTGAGACTCGCTTTGACCAGTTGCTCCACATCCGAATCCAGTATTTGGCTAAATTCGAGGTCGATTAGATAGGGCGACGATGCGTTGTGCTGTTGTGCTTGCTGCGCAGTTGATTGGGCTTCCTGTGAGAGCATACACGCGGTGACCTTGGCAAAACATAAAATAGCGACCAGTTCGTCATGGATAAATAAGGTCACTTTAAAATGGCGCCCTAGAGGTAATTCGGTCGTGCTGATTATGCGAATACCACTGCCACCAAACTGACAACCATCATATTTATCACCCTCTTGGACTTCTTTTTCGAGCACGTGTTGCAGGACTAAATCCACCTTGCGCGATTGTAGCTTGAGAAAATCCACCACCACCTTGGCTTCATTATCTAAATGCCGCAATTGTAACAAACAGCTCGCTTCGAGGGCTTTTACTTCACTCAATAGCTGGATCCCTAAGGATTGCATTGATCTTAAAGCCATTTCATTGGGTAGAGGTCGGTTTTCGTCCCAGAGGCTTAAGTAAGCGGTAAAGGGATGAGGCACACTAAAATACGGATTGGTGTCAGTGAACAAGGCTTGCCTCTTTATTTATAGAACCTAAACCCCTATTATCGTGCCCATCTTTATGATTTAGCAAGTTCAGCACACAGGACGCAGCCCTCTTTCAATGGATCTTCGATTTCCTCTCTACGTTGGTTACCGTTATTGGCGGGCCAGAAAAGCAAACGCCTTTGCTTCTTTTATTACCTTATTTGCCGTTTCGGGCATTTTTTTAGGGGTGGCGGCCTTAATCGTGGTCAGCTCGGTGATGAACGGCCTCGAAGGACAATTAAAGCAGCGCATTTTAGGCGCTGTACCGCAATTGACTGTTTATACTAAAGCTCCATTAAGCGATTGGACGATTGCGGCAGAAAAGCTAACTAAGCTGCCCGGCGTGCAAGGGGTGACGCCCAGCGTGTCGACGCAAGCCATGGTGCAGTCGGCGGCGAATATCCGCGCCGTGCAAGTGTTTGGGGTGTTTCCAGAGCTTGCCGAAAAACTGTCTATGGTGGCCCAGCATACCTATTCGGGTGCGTTTAACGAGCTAACCAGTGGCCAGTATAAGGTCATTTTGGGCAGCGAGCTTGCCCGTCAATTAAAAGTCAGCCCAGGGGATACGGTACGCTTATTAAGTGGCGATGGCGTGGTGTACTCGCCGCTAGGCCCAGTGCCCAGCCAACGTAAGTTTTTAGTGTCTGCGGTATTTGAGATGGGCTCACAGGTGGATGCGGGCGTGGCTTACGTTCATTATCAAGATGCAAAGCGGTTAATGCGTCAACCGAGTGATGAAATCAACCAGCTAAGGCTGTATTTAAACGATCCTTTTAACGCGCCTGCGCTTGCCAAGGATGTGCAGCAAATCTTAACAGAGCAGGGCATCGAGGCGACCACGAGCGATTGGCGTGACACCTATGGACATCTATTTAGCGCAGTGAAGATGGAAAAAAACATGATGTCGCTGATGCTCAGCCTGATTGTGGCGGTGGCGGCATTCAATATTGTCTCGGCGCTGGTAATGATGGTTGTCGATAAAACCACCGATGTCGCAGTGCTTAAAACCCAAGGTTTAAGAACCTCTGCTGTGATGGGCATTTTTGTGGTGCAAGGTTTATTGAATGCGGTGTTAGGTTTAGCGCTGGGCTTAGTGGTGGGTATTCTAATTACCCTTAATTTGAATGGCATTATGGCAACCCTGGGTATTTCGATTTTAGGGACTGGACAAATGTTGCCGGTAAAACTGGCGCTTGGGCAATTGTCGCTGATTATTGTCGGTACCTTAGTGGTGACCCTAGTGGCAACTCTTTACCCTGCGCTACGGGCTGCAAGGGTGCAACCAGCCACCGCGCTGCGTTACGAATAACGGTCATATCAAGAATAAAAGCGTCGCTCCCATGATGAGAGACGTGTTTGGACATGGGTTTATCCATGTATTTAGAATCAATAGCGAGAATCTCAATGCAAGACGTGTTACTGCAAGTGCAGGCGGTGAGTAAGAGTTATCACGATGGCGATGTCACTACTCAGGTGCTGACTGAGGTGGATTTACAGGTATTTAAGGGTGAACAGCTGGCGA
>NZ_AKZL01000067.1:0-24583 GCF_000282755.1 Shewanella sp. POL2 | reverse complement strand
CGTTCAAATGCCCCCGCTGGTCCCAGTTCAAGGACTTCGAGGACTACCTGGTACCGCCCGAGAAGTTCACCAGCCTCAAGCAGTCCAGCGAATTGCCGCTGGCCGTGGCCACCGACTGCGAACAATATCTGCATGAGCGGCTGACGCTGCTGGAAGCACAACTTGCCACCGTCAACCGCATGGCGGCAGCCAACGACCTGCCGGATGCCATCATCACCGAGTCGGGCTTGAAGATCACGCCGCTGGATGCGGCGGTGCCCGACACCGCGCAGGCGCTGATAGACCAGACAGCCATGGTCCTGCCGCACGTCAAGATCACCGAACTGCTGCTCGAAGTCGATGAGTGGACGGGCTTCACCCGGCACTTCACGCACTTGAAATCGGGCGATCTGGCCAAGGACAAGAACCTGTTGTTGACCACGATCCTGGCCGACGCGATCAACCTGGGCCTGACCAAGATGGCCGAGTCCTGCCCCGGCACGACCTACGCGAAGCTCGCTTGGCTGCAAGCCTGGCATACCCGCGACGAAACGTACTCGACAGCGTTGGCTGAACTGGTCAACGCTCAGTTTCGGCATCCCTTTGCCGGGCACTGGGGCGATGGCACCACATCATCATCGGACGGACAGAATTTCCGAACCGCTAGCAAGGCAAAGAGCACGGGGCACATCAACCCAAAATATGGCAGCAGCCCAGGACGGACTTTCTACACCCACATCTCCGACCAATACGCGCCATTCCACACCAAGGTGGTCAATGTCGGCCTGCGCGACTCAACCTACGTGCTCGACGGCCTGCTGTACCACGAATCCGACCTGCGGATCGAGGAGCACTACACCGACACGGCGGGCTTCACCGATCACGTCTTCGCCCTGATGCACCTCTTGGGCTTCCGCTTCGCGCCGCGCATCCGCGACCAGGGCGACACCAAGCTCTACATCCCGAAGGGCGATGCCGCCTATGACGCGCTCAAGCCGATGATCGGCGGCACGCTCAACATCAAGCACGTCCGCGCCCATTGGGACGAAATCCTGCGGCTGGCCACCTCGATCAAGCAGGGCACGGTGACGGCCTCGCTGATGCTCAGGAAACTCGGCAGCTACCCGCGCCAGAACGGCTTGGCCGTCGCGCTGCGCGAGTTGGGCCGCATCGAGCGCACGCTGTTCATCCTCGACTGGCTGCAAAGCGTCGAGCTACGCCGCCGCGTGCATGCCGGGCTGAACAAGGGCGAGGCGCGCAATGCGCTGGCCCGTGCCGTGTTCTTCAACCGCCTTGGTGAAATCCGTGACCGCAGTTTCGAGCAGCAGCGCTACCGGGCCAGCGGCCTCAACCTGGTGACGGCGGCCATCGTGCTGTGGAACACGGTCTACCTGGAGCGTGCGGCGCATGCGTTGCGCGGCAATGGTCATGCCGTCGATGACTCGCTATTGCAGTACCTGTCGCCACTCGGCTGGGAGCACATCAACCTGACCGGTGATTACCTATGGCGCAGCAGCGCCAAGATCGGCGCGGGGAAGTTCAGGCCGCTACGGCCTCTGCAACCGGCTTAGCGTGCTTTATTTTCCGTTTTCTGAGACGACCCCTTTGAGCTTAAAAACTGTTTAAAAAATAATACCACTTAGAGACCGATAGCCATCAACTACTTACGATGTACTTAATCCGAACGTCATTTCATCCCTAATGTTAAATTTATTGAGATAATTAGAGGCTTATTTAATTAAATCAGCCTTTTGTGTGATCTTGTTCAAGAAGTACTCAGAGTTTTGGCGTAATACGAAAAAAGCGACTACGTTTATCTGTAGGGAAAAGTTTCTTCCGTAACAACATAATAGAAATAAAAGAGACAGTAAAAATGACAAGCATGGAGCGCAATCTTTTTTCTACCACCACCTTGACCTTTATTGTTGGAGCTATAGTCTTCTGCGGGCTCGTTTGGCTCTCCCATTGGTGGCTTGCAGGCTTATCTTTACTCTCATACTTTGGATTTGCTTGGGTGCTTCGGGCACAAATTCACAAATCGACTCATCTTTATCAATCTCGCCAACTCGCCTATGAAAAAGAGAAACGACATCATGTTGACCAACAAGTCGCCAAACTTGAGGCGATTATTTCCCGCTTAGTACCCGTTTGGCAGGGACATATCGTCTCTGTTGACCAACAAATGAACCAAAGCGTAGCCAATATGACGGAGCGATTTAGTTCAATTATCAGCGAAATCGAAAAAGTCACTAGTAATTCAACGGGGATCGCAGATCAACTCCACTCCCCAGGTATAGAAGACGACAAAGCACTGCTAAAAGCATTATTTAATGACTTAAACCAGATGAATAGTGCCAAACTGCACCATTTAGAACAGTTAACCGCATTAGTTAACGATACCAAAGCACTTGATGGACTAGCAGCTGAAGTTAGAAAAATTGCCCAACAAACCAATTTATTAGCCTTAAATGCGGCAATTGAAGCCGCTAGAGCCGGAGAATCGGGTCGCGGCTTTGCCGTAGTGGCTGATGAAGTCAGAACCTTGTCAGCTCAATCAGGGCAGACAGGTGAACGGATCACTCAGCAAATTACTGAATTAAATCAACGTATGGCGGAGCTATACCAGCTGACCGATGCAGCAACTTTACAGGAAAGCCAAGCGCTAGAAGGTGGCGAGTCCATTCTCATCCGTGTAATTGACCACCTCGAAAATCGTACTTTGCAAATGAAAGATGAGGGTATTCAAGCATTAGAGCTTGGTCGGCAAGTTAAAAGAGAAATTGAGCAAATATTAGTGGATTTTCAATTTCAAGATCGCTGCGACCAAATGTTAAGACAGCTTGTCGCCAGTATTGATGAGCTTACAGAGCTAATCCGTGTTCAACAGCAAGCGAGGGAAGCCGGTTTACCTATTCCTGAAGGTGATGTGGATTCCTTGCTTGCCATGATGAAGCAAAGGTATGTGGCGACCGAACAGCATATTCACCATAGTTCAAAAAAAGATAGCCATTATCAACATGCAGAGAAAAGTTCTATTAACTTCTTTTAGTTCACGTTTATAAAACAAGGATGGCCACTGAGATGAAAAGAATACTCGTAGTTGATGACTCTGCCTCTATCCGACATGTCGTCAGTATTGCGCTTAGGGGCGCAGGTTATGAGGTCATTGATGCCTGTGATGGTAAAGATGCACTGAGTAAACTCAATGGCGATAAAATTAATCTTATTATCAGTGACGTTAATATGCCAAATATGGATGGCATTAGCTTTTTAAAAGAAGTTAAAAAACATCCGCGTTATAAATTCACTCCAGTCATTATGCTCACCACCGAGGCGGGTCGGGATAAAATGGAAGAAGGTCGCATGGCGGGAGCTAAGGCATGGGTAGTCAAGCCTTTTCAACCACCCCAAATGCTTGATGCGGTAGCTAAACTTTGTTTACCGTAAAAGGATTTGTGTATGCCAATCAATATCGCGCTAAAAGATCTATCTATTAAGGTTAACTTAACCGAAGAGTTAACTATCTATAGTGTTATGGAATTTCGTGATGCACTAGTCGGTCATTTGCAACCGGGTGTAGACATCAGTGTTGATCTTTCTCAAGTGACAGAGATCGATACCGCAGGGCTTCAGTGGCTTCTGGCGCTTAAAGTATTGAATGAGGCACATCGAGTAGAATTTTGTCACCACAGCAAAGCGGTAATAGATGCCCTCGCACTTTCGGGTTTGTCTGGCACATTTGACGATACCATAGTGATATCCTCGGAGACTCGCCTATGACCGCTAATGACGTTCAAAAGTTATTTATGACCGAAGCGGAAGAACTACTGACAGAAATGGAAGATGCATTATTGTCATTAGAGGTCGACGCAGAAAGTACAGAATTAATAAATCAACTTTTTAGAGCAATGCACACGATAAAAGGTGCAGCGGGTATTTTTAATTATCGTGCCATCGTTGATTTTACTCATCCCATTGAAACGTCAATTGATAGGCTGCGCAAAAATGAATTGAAAATAGATAGTGCGCTTATAGCACTACTCCTTAAGTGTAAAGATCATACATGGGCGTTGGTCAATGCTGCGGTAGAGGAGGATGAGGCAGAGTTGAATACACTCTGCATTCAAAGTCAGTCAATTTTGGCCGAATTAGCGCAACATGAAAACCTTGAACCTTGTTACCCTCAGACTCTCGCCGCAGAGGCGATTACCCCTGAACGGATAGAAGGACATTATCTTGATACGGGCCATTGGCTTATATCACTGGATTTTAAAGCCGATGCACTACGTAATGGATTAGATCCATTAAGCTTTATTCGTTATTTGCATCAATTAGGTCAAGTGCTTGAAGTTATTTGTTTAAGCCACAAGTTGCCGCCATTCGAAGAATGTGACTTCGAAAGTTGCTTTTTACGCTATCGTATTATTTTTGCTGGAGATTGTACGAAAGAACAAATTGAATCGGTATTTGAATTTGCCCAAGATGATTGCGATATACAGATTCTACCTTCACAAAAAATCTCCGAATCATTTCAAGCTCTGATTGAACAGCTGAATCCGTCTGAAAATCAGCGACTAGGTGAAATTCTGCTATCGATCGGCGCCATCACTGAAAGAGAACTCTCTAAATCACTCGATTTACAGTCTGGTAAGAGTGAAGACTGCACGACTAAAAAACTGGGCGAAGTGCTAATTGCAAACTTACTTGTCGATAAACCTGTGGTTGAGCAAGCCCTTAAAAAACAAATTCAAGCTCGAGAGCAGGCGCAAACTATTCGCGTCGATTCTAATCGTCTTGGCCAGTTAATTAATTTGGTTGGTGAGCTGGTGACGGCAAGTGCTGCGATGAAGGTGATGGTCGACCGTTACCAATTTCTCGATGCTAATGACCTAGTAGGATCGGTAGAACATCTGGTCCAAGAAATTAGAGAAAATGCCTTACAACTACGTATGGTGCAGATAGGTGAAACCTTTTCACGTTTCCGGCGAGTGGTACGCGATGTCAGCAATGAACTAGGTAAACAAATTGAGTTGACCATCCAAGGGGGAGAGTCTGAACTCGATAAAATCGTTGTTGAAAAGATTAATGACCCTTTAACCCACCTTGTTCGCAATGCCCTAGATCACGGTATTGAACTTCCAGAGGCTCGTCTCAAGGCCGGTAAATCCGCTGAGGGACATCTGATGTTAAATGCCTACCATGATTCTGGACATATCGTTATTGAAGTCACTGACGATGGTGCTGGACTTGACCCTGAGCGCATTCGAAGAAAGGCTGAAGCATTGGGGTTAATTGATGTAAACCAGATGCTTAGCCATTCTGAAATTTTGAAATTAGCCTTTGAACCAGGCCTCAGTACTAAAGATAAAGCAAGTAATCTGTCAGGAAGAGGTGTTGGTATGGACGTTGTTAAACGCAATATTGAAGCGTTACGCGGCTCAGTTGAACTCGATAGCGAGCTGGGTAAAGGTACAAAAGTGACGATCACATTACCATTAACTCTTGCCATTATTGATGGTTTTATGGTTGGTGCTGCCAACGAAAACTATGTGATACCGCTGAATATGGTAGAAGAATGTGTCGAGCTCAATCGGGGCGAATGGCATGAGCAACAGAAGAATTACATCAGTTTGCGTGGGGAACTGATGCCTTTTATACGACTTAAAAGTTTTTTTAATATACCGAATTTAAATCAAAACCATACCCGTGAAAGCCTTGTTGTTGTTCGTTTTGGTCGAACTAAAGCAGGGATAGTTGTCGATAAATTATTTGGTGAACAGCAAACAGTGATTAAGCCCTTAGGGAAAATGTTTCAACATCTCAAGGGATTAAGCGGTGCCACTATTTTAGGAACGGGAGATATTGCCTTGATCCTTGACGTACAGGGTTTAATTACTGAAGCAAGTATTAGCGCCAAAAAATATCATCATGTAGCACTGATTGATGAATAGCCTATGTTGAAAAGGAATATTGACTATGTTTAAAAAACTGACGCTCAGCATGCAGATTTCTGGTGGTTATGCATTGGTGTTATTACTATTGATCGTGATTTCATTAGCCGCCTATTTTGGACTAACGAAAGCCATTAACGGTTTTAATGATTACCGCTCGTTGGCGCGCGACTCTAATATGGCTGGTCGCATCCAAGCTAATATGCTTACAATTCAAATACAGGCCTATGATTATATCTTTCAGAAGAATGAATCGGCTTATAAAGTATTCAATGAACGTAATGTTATTCTTAATGACATCATTCAAAAAGCGATGACGGAGATTAACGAGCCTGAATTGAGTCAACAACTTTCAGATATTCGCAAAGATATTGTTGATTACAATAGTTACTTTGAATCTGTAGTCAAATTGATTAAATCTCGCAATGATGAAGTTACCAACGTGTTGGTTCCAAAAGGAACTGAAGTTGTAAAACTGATTTCTGACACTATGCATCAATCCTATAATAAAGGTCAGATTGATGTTGCTTATCGAGCAGGTTCTGTGCTCGAATCGGTATTGACTGCTCGTTTAGCGGCATCTAAATTCCTTGAAACAAATTTAGATGCGGATTTACAGCAGGCGCTGATGGCTATTGATTTAGCTAAGGGAGAGCGTCTTTCTGCCTTAAAAACTGTGGCAACAGATCTAGATGCACAATCAAAATTATTACAATTTACCAGCAGCATTGACAATTATGCGTCTTCGTTAAAGTCAGTTTATAGCACTATTAGCGAAAGAAACGATATTGTGCAAAATCAACTCGACCGTATCGGTGCTGATGTTGCGCGCCAAACTGAAGATATCAAATTAACCATCCAAAAAAGGCAAGATACCCTTGGTCCTATTGTTAAAGCCCAGAATGAGCAGACCCTTACCACTGTTATTAGTGTATCTATTGCCGCCATTTTGATCGGTATTTTCTTGGCATGGTTTTTAGTGAAGTTAATTAAAAAACCGTTGGGTGGAGAACCTCGTGATATGGAAACGATTGCGCGCGCAATCGCTAACGGAGACTTAACTGTAGAGCTAAAACAGCGTGAAAATGCGACGGGGGTTTATAAGGCGATGATTGATATGATTGATAGCCTTACTTCTGTGATTGCTCAGGTTCGAAGTGGTGCAGATAATTTGTCTAGTGCTTCTTCACAGGTCAGTAGTACCGCTCAAAGTCTAAGCCAAGGAGCAACAGAGCAGGCTGCTAGTGTCGAAGAGACGACCAGTGCCGTTGAAGAGTTAAATGCGTCTGTCCAGCAGAACTCCGAAAATGCAAGGGTTACCAATAATATGGCAACGGTAGCCGCTGAAGAAGCACGACAAGGTGGAATAGCGGTAGAACAAACCGTTGCCGCAATGAAACAGATTGCGGCGAAAATTAGCCTAATAGAAGACATTGCATATAAAACTAATCTATTAAGTCTCAATGCGGCCATTGAGGCGGCCCGTGCTGGTGAACATGGTAAAGGCTTTACAGTTGTTGCCTCCGAGGTTAGAAAATTAGCTGAAAACAGCAGCTTAACGGCACAAGAAATTAATAAACTAGCCAGCGAAAGTGTTGGTATTGCTGAAAATGCCGGCCGTTTGATCGCTAATATTGTGCCTAATATCCAAAAAACATCTGATTTGGTTCAGGAAATTAGTTCCTCCTCTGAGGAACAAGCCATTGGGATCAGCCAGATTAATGACTCTATGCTACAGCTTGATAAAGCCACACAGCAGAATCCATCTGCGTCAGAAGAGTTAGCCGCGACATCAGAGGAGTTAAACGGTCAGGCTAATCAACTACTTGACGCAGTAGAGTTTTTTAAACTTGCCATCAGTAGTGAAAGATCTCATCAAGGTAAATCAACAGTAATGGCGGCTTCTGGGCGTAAGACAGCCAAAGCTAAGCAACATGTTGAACGTACCGATTTCGAACGATTCTGATAGGGGCCTATCATGAATCAATTAGTGAATGAGATGAAGGCCAATTCAGTGGGAGATATTACCCAATATCTTACCTTTCAGTCAGGGAATGATACCTTTGCAATTGGTATTTTGGATGTAAAAGAGATCATTGAAATTGAAGGCATTACGCGGGTGCCTATGATGCCAGAATTTTTGTGCGGTATTATTAATTTACGAGGTAAGGTCGTCCCTGTTATTGATTTGTCCAAAAGGCTAGGGCGTCTAACAACGGTCATCTCAAAAAAAAGTTGTATTGTGTTGGTTGAAGTCAGTCACGAGGATGAGCAGCAAACCATTGGGATGTTAGTGGATGAAGTGAATGAAATTCTTGAAATTGATGATGAACATACACAGCCGCCACCGGATTTTGGTGCCGATCTCAGAGTTGACTTTATTCGCGCAATGGGGCGAGTTGGCGAACATTTTATGATATTACTTGATATCAATTATGTGCTGTCGGTGGCCGACATTAGTGCAATTAGCCAACTCAATTTTCATGCAGCTGATGCCACTGATGAAGCACTATGAAGTCCTCACCGTTGCAGCTTGAACATACCGCCTTAACGCAAAGGGAATTTGAACATATCCGGCAATTTTTGTATGAGGAGGCCGGTATATTCTTGAGCGACATTAAAAAATCATTGGTGGCTAGTCGATTATGTCGACGCCTAAAAGAAACCGGTTATGAAAACTATGGAGATTACTTTGAGTTCGTCAAAAAACACTCTGAACATATTGAATATCATCATTTTATAGATGCTTTGACGACCAATGAAACGTTCTTTTTTCGTGAAATAGAGCATTTTGAATTTGTTAAACACCTAATAAAAACACATCCACAAAAAAAAAGCTGGCAGGTATGGTCAGCAGCTTGTTCATCTGGAGAGGAGGCTTACAGCTTAGCCATGCTGTTGGCGGATCATTTAGGGATTGATGGTCACTGGCAAGTGCAGGGGTCTGATATTAGCCAGCGGGTGCTAGCGAAGGCTGAAATGGCACATTATCCCCTTGAACGTAATGACGCCATCGGCTTTGAGAGATTACAGAAGTATTGCTTAAAGGGGGTGGGTAAGCAAAACGGTACATTTTTAATTGACCAAAGCTTAAAGAGTAAAGTTAGCTTTTTTGCGATGAATCTGACTCAATCCTGTGAAAGTGTCGGAATGTGCGACTTAATTTTTATTCGTAATGTAATGATTTATTTTGATGCTGAGTCTAAGCAAAGGGTCATAAACCATGTAATAAAGCAGTTGAAAGTCGGTGGTTATTTGTTTATTTCACATACCGAATCCTTGATGCACGTAAAACATGGGTTAAAGCAGATTAAACCTTCTATCTATCAAAGGATTTGATGTGGAAAAGACAGCCTTAAATCAAAGAACAATAATCATGATTGGCCCTGGTGAGCATTATGTGACGGCGAAAAACGAAGTCATAAAGACATTGTTGGGCTCATGTGTGGCAGTATGTTTATTTGATCCCAAGGCTCAGGTCATTGGTATGAATCACTTTTTATTGGCTGCTGATCGGCGCAAGCTTACACATTTTCTTGATTCTCGCGCAGGTTACTATGGTGTTCATGCCATGGAGATCTTAATCAATGCCATGCTAAAGTTAGGAGCACAGCGGCAAAATTTGCAGAGTAAAATATTTGGAGGCGCGAATGTTTTATCTTTGTGTGCTGACAATATCCTTAATCACTATGATATTGGCGGGATGAATATTGATTTTGTTAGACAGTTTCTACAACGTGAACGAATCCCTGTTATTAGTGAAGATCTTGGCGGCCATTCTGGTCGAATAATTTATTTCGATCCGTCGGATTATTCGGTGTATCGCAGTTTAATCGAGAATAAATATGAAGAAATTGCATCACTTCAGGATGAAGAATACCGATATTTTAATCAAGCGAGTGAAGATATGCGTGCCTCTAATAACTCGGTGGTGATTTGGTCGGATTAACAAGACTTAAGGGGGCCTTGTGATTAATGTCGCCATAGTCGATGACTCAGCAGTTGTCAGACAAGTGCTCAGCAGCATGTTATCTAACCAGCCTGATATTACTTTATTAGGCTGTGCTCGGGATCCGTTGTTTGCGCTTAAATTATTTGAACAGCAATGGCCCGATGTCATTATTCTTGATATTGAAATGCCAAGAATGGATGGCATTACTTTCTTAAAAAAAGTGATGGCTGAAAGGCCAACCCCTGTCGTGATTTGCTCAACACTCACTGAGCAAGGTGCTTCAGTGACTATTGCTGCACTTGCCGCGGGAGCGGTTGATATCATTACTAAACCTAAATTAGGATTGAAGGGATTTTTGGAGGAATCACAAGCCCGTTTACTCCAGTCCGTGCGTGCTGCAGCTAAAGCATCAGTATCAAAATTGCGTATTAATACCCCTACAAAAATGCCTGTCGCCGCGAAACATAACGCCGATGTAGTGTTAACATCAACAAACCATGCGCTACACCAAACCACGGATCGGGTTGTTGCACTCGGAACTTCAACGGGTGGAACCCATGCACTTGAGTGCGTGTTAACGGCATTGCCACGTACAAGTGCCGGTATTGTTGTTGTCCAACATATGCCAGAGCATTTTACGGCGGCCTTTGCTAGTAGGTTAAATAGTTTATGTGAAATGGAAGTAAAAGAAGCCGAAGATAACGATAGAGTGATGCCGGGTCTTGTGCTCATTGCTAACGGCGGCAAGCACATGCTGCTACAACGTAGTGGTGCTCAATATCGTGTTCAGCTTAAGGACGGACCGTTGGTCAGTCGGCATCGCCCCTCGGTTGATGTGTTGTTTCGTTCAGTCGCTAATGCTGCGGGTAAAAATGCCCTAGGCATAATTATGACTGGTATGGGGGACGATGGTGCTCGGGGTTTGCTAGATATGCATCATGCTGGAGCCACAACATTAGCACAGGATGAAGCCAGTTGTGTGGTTTATGGTATGCCAAAAGAGGCTGTTAAGCTCGGCGCAGTCAGTCGGCAGGTTGCTTTAAGCAATATTGCTGAGGAAATTATTGCGTTTACCAAAGAATAAAAAAGCCAGTGCGGACACTGGCTTTCTCTGACGAAAAAGGCGGTTATACGCGCTTTTTAAATTCGCCAGTACGGGTATCGATTTCAATCTTGTCGCCAACTTTCACAAAGTCAGCCACGCTGATAGTGCCGCCACCAGTGATTGTCGCTGGCTTCATTACTTTACCTGAAGTATCGCCACGAGCTGATGGCTCAGTGTAGATCACTTCACGTACGATAGTGGTTGGCATTTCTACAGAAATTGCTTTGCCTTCGTAGAAAGTCACTTGGCAAGTTTCTTCCATACCGTCAACGATGTAAGCTGCTGCATCACCTAAGTTTTCAGCTTCTACGTCGTATTGGTTGTATTCTGCATCCATGAATACATACATAGGATCAGCAAAGTAAGAATAAGTACAATCCAGACGATCTAGGATAATATCGTCTAACTTATCTTCACCTTTAAAGGTGGTTTCAGTACCAGAGTTAAGCAGTAAGTTTTTCAGCTTTAACTTAACGATGGCAGCGTTACGGCCAGAACGAGTTGTTTCTGTTTTCTGTACAACCCATGGGCTGCCTTCAAACATGATCACGTTACCAGGACGGATTTCATGAGCAGTTTTCATTACACAATTTCCTATATGTCGATTTTCTATATCAGCGCAGCATCTTAGCTTTTTTTCACAAATTGGACTAGCCGAGTTGCAAGATCTGCAGCATTTATTGCGTCAATTGGCCATTCTTTAGCATGTTGTAAGAGTGGCAAACAGACTGGATTTAGGTTTTGCCAGTGAGTTTTCACGGCGGATTGCTCTCCTTGGTTAAATGCAACGTTCAATTTAGACCAAGTGTCAGCAATATCAGGGGGCAGATTATCGCAGTAAAGTCGAATAAAAGCTTCTAATTTTATTAGATGATAATCATCTTCTTGCGGATAAATATGCCAAATAAAAGGTTTTGCCGCCCATTGGGCCCGTAAGAAGCTATCTTCACCGCGGACAATATTAACGTCGCAGCTCCATAGTAGGCGGTCAAATCCCTGTTGATCGGTCATCGGCAAGATATGCAGGGTTAAATCCCCCAGTTTAATTTGCTGCCCAGGTATTAATTCCTCTATAGGGCAGGGCAATATGTGCTGCAAACTGTTTAAGCTGCGGCCTTTGGGGATAAGGGCGTGAATTTTTGCATCGCGTTTTGCTGTGGCTTGCCAGAGTTCACATAAGGCTGGGAGCGACTCGGTTTCATAACTAAAGACACTATAGACAGTATCTTGCGCTTCAATATCCTTAAGACCAAGACGGTCAAATAATTGCAGCTTATTGGCGCTATCCTGTTGCCATGCATCGCGCTCGGCAAATAGCTCTCGCTCACAAATCAGTCCACCCGTCTTAGGTGTAAAGCCCGGGAAAAAGAAGTACTTTCTAATGCCGCTTGTCTGCATCGAGGGTAAACCATGGCAGCCATCGACCCAATCTTCTGCGCTTAAATACTCTAAATTAAGCCATAAAGGCACAGATTTTGGTGTTTTAATATGCAGTTCAGCCAGTTGTTGCTTCACTACATCGGGTAGTTCGCAGGCGAAGGCTTCAATTAACACTTCGCCTGGCTCATATACCAAAGGTAAGGGCGTAGTCCAATGAAGGATAGTCACGCCATGAAAAATCTGGCAAGTGAGGTTAGGGTCAAGGGTCGGTAAAATATGCGAAAAACTGTTTAAGTCATCGACCCAAAGCTTAATTGGGATCTGATATTCATTGACTAACTGTTTGGCTAAACGCCAAGTAACGCCAATATCACCGTAGTTATCGACGACAGTACAGAAGATATCCCAGTGGGGATGTTTGGGAGCTACCATTGGAAATATCGCTTTCATTTACGTGGAGAACAAATGTAAAAAAAGCGGCATTGGGCCACTTTTTTTACTGAGCTCACTCGATGAAACCAGGGTTAGTCTTCGAGTTCTGCTAAACACATTTCTTCGTAGATTTGTTTGACCCAAGCATCAACACGCTCTTCGGTCAGTTCTGGTTGACGGTCTTCGTCAATCCCTAAACCGATGAAGTGATCGTCATCCACTAAGCCTTTAGAAGCTTCGAAGTTGTAACCTGCAGTAGGCCAATGTCCAATGATAATACCACCACGGGCTTGAACGATATCGCCAATCATGCCCATGGCATCGAGGAAATATTCCGCGTAGTCTTCTTGATCACCACAACCGAAAATAGCAACCAGTTTGTCTGTAAAATCAATCTGTTCTAACTCAGGAAAAAAGTCATCCCAGTCACACTGTGCTTCACCATAATACCAGGTTGGGATACCGAACAGCAGCAGGTCGTATTCTGCGATCTGTTCTTTGGTACTTTTGGCGATATCTTTCACCTCAACCATTTTTTTACCCAGTTTCTTCTGGATCATCTTGGCGACAGCTTCGGTGTTGCCTGTGTCGCTACCGAAAAAAAGACCTACAGTTGCCATTGTCTATCCTTTATGTCTAGTTCACTTATACGTTAATCTTGCTGCTATTGATTGCTCAGCATTCTATTTTTTGCTGAAGAATTAATTCGATTAACTGGCTTCGGCTGATGTTACTGGCCAATGCCCGCTCATTCAAGGCGTCATATAAATCTTGTGACACCTTTAACTCTATTCGCTTTAATCCTTTGGCTTTATCCCGCTGGATCTGGTTGCGCTTATTGACCTTAAGTTGCTGGCTACGGGACAAAGGATTGCTACGTGGGCGTCCCCGTCGCTTTTCATTGGCAAAAAGGTCAATGGTCGTTCTATCTGTTGCTTCTTTTGCCATGTTCTTATTGTTTAACCGATGCCTGAACCTTCCCAAGACATCTGGATAATACCTTTTGCAATAAACCCGGCGCAGCCGAGAAATAACACTAACCAAACAATAAATCGACCGAATTTCGGTACGTTACCTTGTTTTAGCACATCGTGGATGGCCATGCCGATAAAGAAAAATATCGCGGCAAAAAACAGGTTCAAGCCGATGGTCTCAATTTGTTCCATGTACTGAGATAACATACTTTCTTAGTCCTCTAGAGTGTTCTAAGGCTAAAAGAGGCGCGAATATATCACATCAACAAGGTGTCGGCTATATGATTTAGGTCGAGAATCGTTGTCATTTACACCGTGTGTTTGTCAATAAATTCAGACACAATCCGGTTAAAAATGGTAGGTTTTTGCGCATGTAACCAATGGCCACACCCTTCAAGGGTTTTTGCTTGCGCCAATGGGAATTGCGTCATGATGGCATTTCTATGTTCACCAGTGACATAGTTTGAGTCTCCTCCGCGGATAAAGAGGCTGGGGCCGTGGTAAGTTTGGCGCTTTTCTTCTACAAGATTATGCCAACCAATTATATTGGGATAACACGCTTTTAAGCCGCTTAAATTCATTTTCCAACGAAATCCTGTCTCAGTCCGTTGCAAATTTTTGAGAAGAAATTGGGCTGTCGCTTCATCAATGCCGCTATGGGTTAAATGGGCCAAGGCAAAACGGCGATCGGTGTGGCCTTCAAGTGGCAAACTTTCGAGTGCGGCAAATACCGCATCATGGCGTGGCTGATAAGCAACTGGGGCAATATCAGCGGCAACCATGCTGATGATGCGTTCTGGATAGGCTAGGGCCGTTGCCATGGCAATTTTCCCACCCATGGAATGTCCCATAATATGCACGCGCTCAAGCTTGAGATCATCGAGTAAATCCACCATCGCTTTCGCTAAGCTTGGGTAATCCATCTGTTGCCAATGTTCACTTAAGCCGTGATTAGGTACATCAACGCGGATGACTTGATGATGGGTTTCGATAACTTGACCTAAGCCTTTAAGATTATCTAAATTGCCAAAGAGACCATGGATAAGGAGGACAGCTTCTCCTTGACCAGAAGATACAAAATTCATGGAATAGCCTGTGCTATGGTACCTAACGTTGCGCGAATTGTGCCTTCAATGCGTTAAGTTTGACAAGTCTTGTGGCGGTTTTGAAATTAAGAACCTTCAACTTGCTGGCTTTTTCAGCGATTAACATCGTTGTGCTAATTTGATGTGCGATTTCACGCATTTTTAGATTAATGATGCTTTATCAGATTGATAGAGATAGATACACTGAGGCAACGATCGCACAGATCCTTTGCTAGGATCGCCTGTGGTGCACTTTTTCGGTAAGCCTATCGAATAACAAAGGATAATAAGGTTATGAAATACATCGAAGTGGATGAAGAGCTCTATCGTCATATTGCCAGCAAAACGGAACGTATTGGTGAGAGTGCCTCTGATATTCTCCGTCGATTACTCGGCCTGTCCGTCGATGCGGTTGAACAGTCACAGCCACAGTCTATCAGCCAACCGAGTTTAGAGGTGGTAACGCCTGAGCCACAGAGCGTTCCGCAAGTAGAAAGCTTCGAGTCTGTCATCGATTTTAATCAATTGGTTGATGAACATAAGTTAGAACAACAAAAAGGCGCGGTGGGCCGCTTCTTATTTTTGCTCGAGAGCTTGTATCAACTTAACAAAGCCCAGTTTTCGCAAATTTTACAGATCCAAGGGCGCGATCGTCTCTACTTTGCGCGCTCTCGTGAGGAGTTACTCAAGGCTAGCGCCACCGCAAATCCGAAGGAAATCGGTAATACCGGATTTTGGGTAACGACCAACAACAATACTGCAAAAAAACGGACAATTTTAGCCGAGGCCTTGGTGCAATTGGGCTGTGATGCCCAAATCGCCAACGGCATTGCCGAACGCGTATAACGACTTATCGACGCCGCAATGATGCGGCGTTTCCATTTAATAACCGATTTTCCAGTAGGAGAGGATCAGGTGGCAATACATCAACGGGCAGGACAAACCGCGAGTCAGACGGATCTGGTGAATATTCCAAAGCTGATGAGCCATTATTACAGCATCAAACCCAATGTGGATGCTGCCGAGCAGCGTGTGACATTCGGGACCTCAGGCCATCGCGGAACTGCATTTCAAGGGAGCTTTAACCAAGACCATATTTGGGCGATTACCCAAGCCGTTGTCGATTATCGCCAATCGGTGAATATCGAAGGCCCGCTGTTTTTAGGTATCGATACCCACGCTTTATCTTATGCGGCTTACGTGTCGGCGATTGAAGTGTTAGCGGCCAATAAGGTGACTGTGCATATCCAGCAACATGATGGTTTTACGCCAACGCCTGTGGTGTCACATGCGATTATTTGTGCAAATCGCGAGGCGGCACTAAGTGGTGCCGCGTTAAGCGATGGTTTGATTATTACGCCATCCCACAATCCACCGCAGGATGGTGGGATTAAATACAATCCACCCCATGGTGGCCCTGCTGAAGGTAATATCACTGCGTGGATTGAGTCCCGCGCAAATGATTACCTGCGCGCAGCGCTCAAGGGCGTTAATAAGCTCGCTTATGCAGATGCATTGGCTTCGGGTTATGTGCATGCCATCGATTTGATCTCCCCATATGTCGCGGATTTAGTCAATGTGGTCGATATGCATGCTATCGCTAAGGCTAAACTTAAGCTGGGTGTCGATCCATTAGGCGGCTCCGGTATTCATTATTGGGCACCGATTGCCAAGCACTATGGCATTGATATCACTTTAGTTAACGATAAGGTCGATCCAAGCTTCAGCTTTATGTCATTGGATAAGGACGGCAAGATCCGCATGGATTGCTCTTCTCCCTATGCGATGGCAGGTTTACTGGCCCATAAAGAATCCTTCGATTTATGTGTGGGTAACGATCCTGACTACGATAGACACGGCATCGTGTGTCCGGGCACCGGGCTGATGGACCCCAACCACTATTTAGCAGTAGCGATTGATTATCTGCTAACCCACAGACCAGAGTGGAGCGATAGCTTAGCCATTGGTAAGACATTGGTATCGAGCGCGCTTATCGATAAAATCTGTGCCTTCCATGGCAAAAAATTACTCGAAGTCCCCGTTGGCTTTAAGTGGTTTGTCGATGGATTAGCTGAGGCAACCATTGCCTTTGGCGGTGAGGAGAGTGCGGGCGCCGCGTTCCTGCGCCGTGATGGCACGACTTGGTGTACTGACAAGGACGGTTTTATTTTAGTGCTGCTCGCAGCCGAAATGCTTGCGGTCACAGGTAAAACGCCGGGGCAACGCCATCAAGAATTAGTGGCGCAATTTGGTCAAAGCTTCTACAAGCGTATCGACAGCCCAATTAGCCTTGAGAACAAAGCCAAATTTGCCAAGCTTAATGCCGAGACCTTAAACGCCACTACGCTGGCGGGTGAGAACATTGAGGCTGTATTGACCCATGCACCTGGCAATAATGCTTCAATTGGTGGCATTAAAGTGACCACGGCCAATGGTTGGTTTGCTGCGCGGCCATCGGGCACTGAGGCGTTATTCAAGATTTACGGTGAGAGCTTTATCAGTGAGCAACATCTTGCCGATATCATTAAGGACGCACAAGCCCTGATCGATAAGGCCCTCAGCGCCTGATTTAGCGTTTACGCATTCTTTTTACCGATAAAAAAACGCACTCATTGAAATCCTATGAGTGCGTTTTTATTTGCAGCGATTGTAAGATCAAATTATTCAGGTTTGAGCTGAATCGCTAAGCCTAGTACTCGATATGGCAACTCGGTAAGTTATTCTTATCGATATAGTTTTGATGATATTCCTCTGCCACATGGAATTGCTGTAACGGCACAATCTCAGTGACGATATGACGCAATCCCCAACGACCTGAACGGGCAAAGGCCAGTTTTGAGGCTTCTGCCGCCGCTTTTTGCTCACGATCATGGAAGAAAATGGTACTGCGGTATTGAGTACCAATATCGCCGCCCTGCATATTGAGCGTGGTCGGGTTGTGGTTTTTCCAAAACACATCCAGTAACTCGTCGTAGCTGACAATCGCAGGGTCAAATTCTACTTGCACGACTTCAGCATGGCCTGTCTTACCTTTTTTGACTTCCTCATAGGTGGTCGCTTCGTTATTGCCACCCATATAGCCGCAGGTCGCGTTGGTCACGCCGTTGACTTGTCTAAAGAAATACTCCACGCCCCAAAAACAGCCGGCACCGAAAGTTGCTAACGCCATGATAAATCCTGATAGAAGTCTAGATGGCTAAGGATTGTGATAAAACTCATGCCTAAAAGCAAGTGTGTCGACAAAATTAATCCTATGTCGACCAAATGCGGCTAAGATGCTGTTGTTTTGCCGCGAAATGCGCTTGTTTGACCAGAATGACAGAGTAACGGCCCAAAAACTTGTGTTAGTATGGATGCGCTTTTTAAGGCGGGTAGCGATAAGTGCCATGAAACAGGCAGTTATTGCCATCACTCCCGTCTTTAACACGCTATTATAAGGAGAATTCTGTGTTACAAGCTCTGTTAGATTCGAAGGATTTTCTCGCGCTGACCCTCGCTAATCCTGAAACCCTCGGAGAGGAGTTTAGTTTCGCCTTAGGGGAACATACTCGAGTCGAGGTGTGGGACACGGGCGTCATCGTTTTTGAGCCTGCACAAGCCCAAGGTAAGGATGTCATTCTCTCCTGCGGTGTCCACGGCAATGAAACCGCCCCCATCGAACTCTGCAATACCTTAATCAAACAGCTTCTCCAACAAAAAATCATCGCCAAACAACGCACGCTCTTTCTTATTGGTAACCCTTTAGCGATTAATAACGGCACTCGCATTATCGACGAGAACATGAATCGTCTGTTTAGTGGCGAGCATTCAAATCCACCGGGATTAGTGAATCCTGAGCGGGTGCGGGCGAAAAAATTAGAAGCCTATGTTGACCGCTTCTTTAAGGGCGCAGCCTCAGGGCGCCAGCGAATTCACTACGATTTACACACGGCGATGCGGGCGTCAAAACACGAAAAGTTTGCGATTTATCCCTATCGTCCCGGCCGTGCTTACAGCGCCGAGCAAATCATGTTTTTAGCGGCCAGTGGCGTCGATACTGTGTTATTTCACCATGAGCCGACAACCACCTTTAGCTATTTTTCCTCCGAGCAGTATGGCGCCGATGCCTTTACCATAGAATTAGGTAAGGTGTATCCCATGGGCCAAAACGATATGACGCGTTTTATTGCCGCCCAAGAGATGTTTATGCGCCTTATCACAGACAAACCCTTAGCGCTTGAGCCATTCTCAGCGGATAAGGTGAATCTGTATCAAGTGTGTCGGGTGATTAACAAACATTTTGATGATTTTGAATTTACCTTCGCGACCGATGTCGAAAACTTCAGAGCTTTCCCTAAAGGCTTTGTATTGGCCCGAGAGGGTGGACAGGAAATTAAAGTCGAACAGGAATTTGAAGCGATTGTCTTCCCCAATGCCAAGGTGCCCATCGGCAATCGCACTGTGATTTGCCTGATCCCTTCAGTCGCGCCAGATGTTCGCTAGTTTTGTAAAGCATTATATACATGCCCACAGGGGATTAGTTGTCGTTTGAACTGTGCCAACGGTTGATAGGTAGTTTACGTTAACGTAATGTTCATCCGGCATATTCGTATAAATTAGGCGCAGTGGTTCTTCTGCTGCGTAACGAGATAACAAGAGCACAATATGAGCAAAGCAACACTCAACACTGATACAGTGCACCGTGTCGGCTTCTTGGATAAGGCATCGCTTCACATTCCTATCCTTCGAATTCTACAAGCAGACGGCACTACCTATGAAACCGCGGTTTTGCCTGTAATAGATGAAGCCTTAGCCACCAAAATTTACGATACTTGCGTATTCACGCGGGTACTCGATGAACGTATGCTTGGCGCACAGCGTCAGGGACGGATCAGCTTCTATATGACCTGCACCGGTGAAGAAGCCGCGATCGTCGGTAGCGTGGCCGCACTTGATCAAGAAGATGTGATCCTCGCGCAATACCGTGAACATGCAGCGCTACGTTATCGCGGCTTTACCACTGAACAGTTTATGAACCAAATGTTCAGCAATGAGAAGGACTTAGGTAAAGGTCGCCAAATGCCAATCCACTACGGCTGCGCGGCGTTAAACTACCAAACCATCTCATCGCCATTGGCCACTCAAATCCCGCAAGCGACAGGTGTCGGTTATAGCCTGAAAATGCAGGGCAAACGTAATGTTGCTGTCTGTTATTTCGGTGAAGGCGCTGCATCTGAAGGCGATTTTCATGCCGGATTGAATATGGCGGCGGTGTTAAAATGCCCCGTGATTTTCTTCTGCCGTAACAATGGTTATGCCATTTCTACCCCAACCGAAGAGCAATTTGCCGGTAACGGTATTGCCAGCCGCGGTGTGGGTTACGGTATGCACACCATTCGCGTCGATGGCAATGATATGTTGGCTGTTTTGGCTGCAACTCAACAAGCGCGCGCCTATGCGATTGAACATAATGCCCCCGTGTTGATTGAAGCAATGACTTATCGTCTGGGCGCCCACTCATCTTCTGACGATCCTTCAGGCTATCGCTCAAAAGAAGAAGAGGCGAAATGGCAACAACACGATCCAGTCAAACGCTTTAAGTTGTGGCTGATTAATAAAGGCTGGTTAGCCGAGGCCGATGATGCCCAGCGTTACGAAAAGTACCGTGAAGAAGTGTTAGCCGCCGTTAAAGTCGCGGAAAAATTACCTATCCCTATGCTGGATGAGATTATTGAAGACGTGTACGACAAGCCAACGCCAGCGCTTAAAAAGCAACTGAGCGATCTTAAAGAACACATCAAAAAATATCCGCAATCCTATCCCAAAAGTGCAGGGAGGCTATAAGCCGTGGCAGAAATGAATATGTTACAGGCCGTCAATGAGGCCTTGTCAATCGCCATGCAAGCTGATGAGCGCATGGTGGTGTTTGGTGAAGACGTTGGCCACTTTGGCGGCGTGTTTCGCGCAACTTCTGGTTTGCAGGAAAAGTTTGGTCGCAGCCGCTGCTTTAACACGCCACTGACTGAGCAAGGTATTGCGGGTTTTGCCAACGGGTTAGCCTCTAATGGTATGACTGCCGTAGCGGAAATCCAGTTTGCTGATTACATCTTTCCGGCGTTTGACCAGATCGTAAACGAGTCGGCTAAATTCCGTTACCGCAGCGGTAATGAGTTTAATGTGGGAAGCCTGGTGTTCCGTACACCCTATGGTGGTGGTATTGCAGGTGGTCACTATCATTCACAATCGCCAGAAGCCTATTTTACCCAAACCCCAGGCTTAAAAGTGGTTGTGCCGCGTAATCCTGCTCAAGCCAAAGGTTTATTATTAGCCTCTATTCGCGATAAAAACCCGGTGGTGTTCTTCGAGCCTAAGCGTTTATACCGAGCTTCTGTGGGGGAAGTCCCTGCGGGCGATTATGAAATCGAGCTGGGTAAAGCCGAAGTGGTGCGTGAAGGGAAAGATATCACGTTAGTGGCCTGGGGCGCACAGATGGAAATCATCGAAAAAGCGGCCGACATGGCGGCAAAAGAGGGGATTTCCTGCGAAATTATCGACCTGCGTACACTCGCGCCTTGGGATGTAGATACCGTTGCTGATTCTGTGAAGAAGACAGGCCGCTTACTGATCAACCACGAAGCGCCATTAACGGGTGGTTTTGCGGGTGAAATTGCGGCCACCATTCAGCAGGAATGTTTCCTGTATTTAGAATCACCTATCAGCCGTGTATGTGGTCTAGATACCCCATATCCACTGGTCCACGAAAAAGAATATATGCCCGATGCGCTCAAAACTTTTGAAGCCATTAAGGCATCAGTGAACTTCTAGGAGTCCGGTATGATTAAAGATTTTATTTTGCCGGACATTGGTGAAGGCGTTGTCGAATGCGAACTCGTCGAGTGGTTGGTGCAAGAGGGCGACACGATTGTGGAAGATCAACCCATCGCCGATGTGATGACCGACAAAGCCTTAGTGCAAATTCCGGCGCCTTTTGCAGGAGTCGTGACTAAGTTGTATTACGCCAAAGGCGATATTGCTAAGGTGCATGCACCGCTGTATGCCGTGCAGGTTGAGTCTGACGAAGCTGCGCCTGCGTCTCAACCTGAAGTACACACAGCGACTCAAACATCCGTAAGCCAAGCCTGCGTGGCGGGTACCAGCGTCGAAGAGTTCCTGCTGCCCGATATTGGCGAAGGCATTGTTGAGTGTGAACTGGTCGAATGGCTAGTCCAAGAAGGCGATACAGTGGTTGAAGACCAACCCATCGCCGATGTGATGACTGATAAAGCCTTAGTGCAAATCCCCGCCATCAAAGCGGGCAAAATTGTCAAATTGCACTACCGTAAGGGCCAGTTAGCTAAGGTACATGCACCACTATTTGCGATTGAGGTTGAAGGTAGCGTTAGTGCGCCTGTCAGCCATGCACAGGAAGCAAGCGCTGCTGTGAATACCGCTGCACCAGCCGCTTGCGCGGCGGTGTCCTCGGAGCCTGCACGCCAAGGTAAAGCCTTAGCCAGCCCAGCCGTTCGCCGTATGGCACGTGCCTTAGATATCGATTTAAGTCGCGTACCTGGTAGTGGCAAACATGGCCGAGTATATAAGGAAGACATTACTCGCTTCCAAGCGCAGGGCGGCGCTGTGTCTGCCGTTGCGCCAGTGGCTGTAGCACCGACTCAATCAGGTGTGACTCAATCAACCGTCTCTAACGTCGTGGCAAGTTCTGCACGGGGTGACATTGTGGAGCCTATCCGTGGCGTGAAAGCCGTGATGGCCAAAATGATGGTCGAATCGGTATCAACCATTCCACACTTCACCTATTGCGAAGAGTTTGATTTGACAGACTTAGTCGCACTGCGTGAAAGCATGAAGGCCAAGTATTCCTCCGACGAAGTTAAGCTGACCATGATGCCATTCTTTATGAAGGCCATGTCATTAGCCTTAACGCAGTTCCCTGTGCTTAACAGCCAAGTGAATGCTGATTGTACGGAAATCACCTACAAGGCGCGTCATAACATTGGTATGGCAGTAGATTCGAAAGTGGGATTGTTAGTGCCCAATGTGAAGGATGTGCAAGATAAGAGTATTCTTGAGGTGGCTGCCGAGATCACCCGCTTAACCACTGCTGCGCGTAGCGGCCGTGTGGCACCAGCGGATCTTAAAGAAGGCACGATTTCGATTTCGAATATTGGTGCATTGGGTGGCACAGTCGCAACACCAATTATCAATAAGCCAGAGGTGGCGATTGTTGCGCTTGGTAAGTTGCAAACCTTGCCGCGCTTTAATGCGAAAGGTGAAGTCGAAGCGCGCCAGATCATGCAAGTGAGTTGGTCTGGCGATCACCGCGTTATCGATGGCGGCACCATTGCTCGTTTCTGTAACCTTTGGAAACAATACCTTGAGCAACCGCAGGATATGCTATTAGCCATGCGTTAGTCGGCTGTCAGCCAATACTTACAGCCAATCCGGCAAAAAAGGACGCAATTTAGCGTCCTTTTTTATTCGCAGGCCATAAATGGGTTAATCTTTTGATCCCAATTACGTATAATTCGCGAACGTTGTTATCCTGATGGATTTGTTATGAGCCCCAGCCCATTTGCCCCAACAATCGAAACTATTGATTATCCGTTTCCGCCTAAGCCAATTCCTCTGTCCGATGCCGAAAAGGCGGACTACAAGGCACGTATCAAGCAGCTGCTGATTGAAAAGGATGCGGTATTGGTTGCCCATTATTATACCGACCCTGAAATTCAAGCTCTGGCTGAAGAAACTGGTGGGTGTGTTTCAGACTCACTTGAAATGGCGCGCTTTGGCCGCGATCATCCCGCAAAGACGTTAATCGTCGCTGGGGTGAAGTTTATGGGTGAAACTGCCAAAATCTTAAGCCCAGAAAAAACCATTCTGATGCCAACCTTGGAGGCGACCTGTTCATTAGACTTAGGTTGCCCCATCGATAAATTCAGCGCCTTCTGTGATGCACACCCAGATCATACCGTGGTTGTTTACGCCAACACGTCTGCGGCGGTAAAAGCCCGTGCCGATTGGGTGGTGACCTCGAGTATTGCCCTTGAAATTGTTGAGCACTTAGACAGCGAAGGCAAAAAAATCATTTGGGGCCCAGACCGCCACTTAGGCAGCTATATTGCTAAACAAACGGGCGCCGAGATGCTGATGTGGCAGGGCGACTGTATCGTTCACGATGAGTTTAAAGCGAATGCCCTGCGTGATCTGAAAAGCGTTTATCCCGACGCAGCAATTTTGGTACACCCAGAATCACCCGCGAGTGTGGTGGCGATGGCGGATGCTGTCGGCTCCACCAGTCAGTTGATCAAAGCTGCGCAAACCATGCCTAACGAGCGTTTTATTGTCGCGACCGATCGCGGTATTTTTTACAAAATGCAACAAGCAGCGCCGGGTAAAACCTTAATCGAAGCGCCGACTGGCGGTAATGGTGCGACCTGTAAGAGCTGTGCCCACTGTCCTTGGATGGCAATGAATGGCTTAAAAGCCATTGAAGCGTCATTAAGTGATAGCGACAAAACCACCCATGAGATCTTTGTTGATGAAGACTTGCGAGTGAAAGCGTTAATCCCGCTGACCCGTATGCTCGATTTCGCTAAAACGCTCAATATGAAAGTGAAGGGTAATGCCTAAGCGCTTTTAGTCGCACATCGAGTTTCAACATTAATATCCCCGCATTGTGGGGATATTTTTTTTATTGCAGTTGCCACACGGCAAATAACAAAAAGCCC
>NZ_AKZL01000066.1:0-24816 GCF_000282755.1 Shewanella sp. POL2 | reverse complement strand
ATCTTTAAGTTGGTTGCCTTAGCGACCAGTGTTAAAGGATTGCAATTAAAGTACAGTGCAGGTGTGGTGGAATTGGTAGACACGCCAGCTTCAGGTGCTGGTGCCCTTACGGGCGTGGAGGTTCAAGTCCTCTCACCTGTACCAAATTGCGATTCAACTTAGTTCGACAACCTGTCGAATACCAATGCAGATGTGGTGGAATTGGTAGACACGCCAGCTTCAGGTGCTGGTGCCCTTGCGGGCGTGGAGGTTCAAGTCCTCTCATCTGTACCAACATAAAGACCTCGCTAAGCGAGGTTTTTTTGTTTCTGCGATTTTATTTCCTTAAATCTCCAACCTCATTTGGCATGTTTGCTATAACTATTCATACAGACTCATCATGGACTGCTCGAGTTCTGCCTAAAAGCCTCCCAGAATACACTGAGGAAATCCATATGAATGGTCTTCAAATAAAACAAAAAATGTTTATTGGCATTCTCGTGCCGCTCCTAATGCTAGTAACCATTGGTTTTATCGCCATTTATATGATGGGAAAAATCGAATATGGCGTCGAGCGTATCTATAACGACAGAGTGGTTCCTTTAGACGATCTTAAGGTTATCGCTGATAAATATGCCGTTGATGTAATTGACGCGATCAATAAAGCCAATGCTGGCGGATTTAGCGCTTCGCAAGCGGCTAATGCGCTTGAAAATGCCAGCAAAACGATCAATCAGTACTGGCCCAAATACCTTGCAACTGAACTTACCCAAGAAGAATCTCGACTTGCGCAACAAGCTGAACAGTTATTTTTACCAGCGAATCAACAAGTTGAGCTACTCATTTCATATCTTAGGGGGAGGAATGGCGATGTAGCTTACCAACTGAATGACAAAATATTACCGCTTTACCAAGCAATCGATCCGATAAGTGGCAAAATATCAGAACTTATCGCACTACAAATCAAAATTGCAGGTCAGGAAAGAGCTGCCGCTAACGAGATTTATCACTCATCGATTGCCATCTTTGCCACTCTTGCAGGGCTTGCAATGCTGATCAGTATTTTGATTGGACTTTGGGTTAATCGCAGTGTGATGAATCCCATCAATGATATTGTGCGCAATTTAAAAACGATCCGCCAAGACTCCGATCTCACGATTAAATTCCGTACTTTTAATGATGATGAACTTGGACTTATTTCGACTAGCCTCACTCAAGTTATTGAACATTTGAGAGGGATTTTGCACTCCATCGCTGAAGCAGCAAATACGGTTAATAGCTCCGCTACCGAGCTAAGTAGTTTTACCCAAGAAACCAATAAACGCATGCAACAGCAACAAGCTGAAACTGAACAAACTGCAACAGCAATGAATGAAATGACGGCGACTGTGGCAGAGGTCGCGCAGAGTACTTCAGCCGCTGCGGATTCGGCAAAGGATGCGGATACTTATGCGGCGAATGGTAACCGTATCGTTATTGACTCAATTAGCAGCATGTCTCAACTTTCAGAACAAATTCAAAAAACGGCGCAAGTCATTGGCTTTTTATCCAATGAAAGCCAAAGTATTGGTCGAGTTTTAGATGTGATAAAGAGTATTGCCGAACAAACCAACCTATTGGCATTAAACGCTGCTATCGAAGCTGCTCGCGCAGGCGAGCAGGGTCGAGGTTTTGCCGTTGTCGCCGATGAAGTCAGAACGCTAGCTCAACGAACTCAAAAGTCCACCCAAGAAATTGAAGCGATGATCGCAACGCTACAAAAAGGGGTTAAAGAAGCAGTTAATGCAATGGAAGTTGGTATCAAGCAAGTCGATGATGCCAATAATAAAGCCAATGAAGCAGGTCAGGCCTTAAAAGAAATTGTAGCGTCAGTAGATAACATTGCTGAGCTCAATGCCCATATTGCGACTGCAGCTGAAGAGCAAAGTAGTGTGGCCGAAAGTATTAACCGTAGCATTATTGCGATCAGTGATATTACCGATGACTCGACTCGCTCAGCACATGAGCTAAGCGAGTCTGTTATAAACCTAACCAAACTGGCTAGCAGCATGCGTAATCAAGTCAGTGCATTCAGGCTCTAACACATTTTCACTGGCACAGCCGTGCTGTGCCAGACTAATGTTATCCTTACGTGTTTGTTACAGCGTCCTTCAAACAATCGTATGCCGAGGTGTATTGACGTTTCAGGATTATTTTTGCAACCCTTTGGTTCACGATCTATGCAAGATAAAGTCCGCGCAGTATCGCTATTTTACTTAACCTAATGAGCGAGCCAGAACGAAATTCAATCTCAAAACGTCAACATGCTCTTAGGGGTAATGTTTTTAAGTGCATATCAGCGCTTTATGCACCGTCTCGAGTTACTTCATTTTTGAATGATAGATAGAGGCGACTTCTTGTGCCGTCAACATCCGGCTATCACTAGGGCTTAAGTGTTTATCTAGGGTAATCTCACCAATGGAAAGGCGGTGTAATCCCACCACAGGATTACGGAAACGACCAAACATCCGCTTGATTTGATGGTACTTCCCTTCCCTTAAAGTAACCTCTGCAATATGAGTGTCGAGGATAGTCAACTTTGCAGGCTGTGTGGTGATATCTTCAAAGCCAAAATACATGCCCTGCGCGAATGCCGCGACATAGTCCTCACTCAAGGGATTGGCTAAAGTCACTCGATACACTTTATCCACTTTTTGCTCGGGTGACATTAACGCCTCGGACCAACGACTATCATTGGTCAGTAACAATAAACCCGATGAGTTTAAATCTAACCGCCCAGCAATATGCAGCTCATGGCGAGCTTCGCAATCGAGTAAATCAATCACAGTGCGGTGCTCCTTGTCTTTGGTCGCACTCACTACCCCAACGGGCTTGTGCAACATCAAGTACACGGGCTGGTTGGCCTGTAAGACTTGCCCATCAAACACTATGTGGGAAAATTCATCCACCAGCAGATCGAGCGCTTTCGCAGGCTCGCCATCCACATACACACGCTCCGCCAGCAAGAGTTCTCGCACGGCTTTACGGTGAATTTGTAACTTAACAGCTAGGTATCTATCGAGACGACCGCGTTTTGATTGCATCACACCATCCTGCTCTAAGATAAAGGCGCAATGCGATAGGCACAGCGACGAGCGCCGTCGATGATATGCTCTTCACGGCTTACAGTAGCGATATCGGCAAATAACTGCTGGAATTGTTGCAGTTCGGAGCGGCAAAAGTTTTGGCACTTAGTCGCTGCGCTGCAAATTGGACAATGATTCTCAAGTAACCAGAACGCCCCATCCGCTTGTTCCTGCGTCGCCATATAGCCTTCGAGGGTACGTAACTCCACCAATTTAGTTAAACGACTGGTAATATCCGTCATACCTTGCATCGCGCTGCGATACTGTTGCATAGCAGTTTGCTCTCTATGCTCAATCAGTTTATCCAACCCCTGATCACCAAATATCATTTTTACGGAATCAATCAATTGCAAACTAAGCTCACTGTGGCGATCGGCAAAGTGGGTTCTACTCTGCTCCGTTAATCCCCAATACCGGGTTGGGCGTCCGCGGCCTTCAACTCTGTCTTCAATATCGACATCACCCGCCTCTTCTAAGGCTTGCAAATGCTGGCGAACGCCCATAGTGGTCAACGCAAGCTCTTCGGCTAGGGTCTTAGCCGTTAACGGGCCATGCAATTTGAGTAATTGAATAATCTTATCAGTAGTTTTCATATGCGCTCTCCGCTCTTCGCCTCGGATTATCCCTCAATCGCCCACCTTTTAACAGAATAAATAAAGTTTTTTATTTATTTTATCCTTTACATGATTAAATAAAGCAATTACCTTATAAATAATTTATAAATAAATAGGTTTACATAATGAACTTACTCATCATCAGCACCAGCCAAAGAGCCCACTCCCAAAGCGCTAAAGTCGCGAGATACATAGCCGAGACCAGTTTTTTATCGCCCCATAGTGTCGGTTACGACGCTATCCATCACTTAGAACTTTGCCAGTTCAACCTGCCCTTTTGGGACGGTGAAGAAGACAACAAGGGCGAACATTGGCCTGAGATAGAGCAAAGAGTCGATGCTGCGGATGCCCTCGTTTTGATTACGCCCGAATGGGGTGGAATGGCATCGCCACTGCTTAAAAACTTCCTACTGATGTGTAGCCGTCAGGAAACTGCCCATAAGCCAGTGTTGCTGATTTCAGTTTGCAGCGGCATTAGCGGTGCTTATCCCATTGTGGAAGTCAAAATGAATGCACTCAAAAACAATAAATTAGTGCCGATTCCCGACTATTTGATCATCCGTAATGTCGAGAATGTACTCAACGCTACGCCCCAAGGTACGCGGGATATCGACCTCAGGGAAAGAGTGCAATATAGCCTGTTTATGTTGCATCAATACGCCCAAGCCTTAGCGCCGATACGCCAACGCCATATTCATCAACCCTACCCCAAACAGCAGGAATACTGCTACGGTATGTAAGCAGCTTGGATGTGAATCACACTGACTAAAATCATTACAAGGAACGCATTATGATCCACTTAGAACACATCAACCTAGTCGTCGACGATATCCCTAAAGCACTCACGTTTTATCAAGCCGCCTTCCCCCATTGGCGTGTACGTGGCGGAGATAAAGGGACTTGGTACGGCAAGCCGCGCAATTGGATCCACTTTGGCGATGATTATCAATACATTGCCTTTAGCGATAACGGTGAAGGGGAAAACCGCGACTTAACGGGTCATCAGATTGGCTTAGCCCATTTTGCTTTTGTCGTCAGTGATTTAGATGCAATCATCACCAGACTGACTCAAGCAGGCTTTCCGATAGCAAAAGAGGGCATGGAAGACCCCTTCCGCCGCAATATCTACTTCTTCGATGCCCACGGATTTGAAGTCGAGTTTGTAGAGTATTTGAGTGATATTCCCGCAGAGCGAAACCGCTATTAAGTCATAAGCAAACTATGGTGCAGGAACGGGCGCAGGTACGATAACAGGGTATTTTGCGCCGTATCGCTACTGCAGACTTATCCCAAAAATCGTTACTTTACGCAGCTAACCCGCTAAACTAATGTGCTATCCAGCTTTAGATAATTAAACTTTTGATTAGTAAATAAGACATGACCACACCCTATTGTTATTCCACAACTTACATCTTAGATAAAGCGCATTTTGACGAGTGTTATACCCAGTCCGTCAAACCCGATCCCACTCTCAAACCTTATTATAAAGCCATAGGTTTCGGGCTCATTGGCATTGCGCTGATTTTTGCGGATGTCAGCCTCTATCTGGCCTATTTCTTTGTTGGGCTCGGGGTGATTGAAGCATTAAATGTAAAATACAACAAAGCGTGGTGGTTGATGCGGCAAATGATGAGCAAAGCCGCCAATAATGAAGTCACCCTTATCATTGATGAGCAAGGTATCCACACAAAATCACAATATGTTAACGCTCAAATTCTCTGGACGGATATTTATCGTATTGTGCAAACGGATAAAGGGTTCCTAATCACCCATAAAACAGGGACCAGCTATATCTCTAACCGTAGTCTAGATAATGCCTGTATTGCATTTATCCAAACTAAAATCTGATGTTGTAAGTTTTAATATTACTGACCCGTCAAAAATGCAAAAGGCTGAATGATTCAGCCTTTTGCATAAACTAAGAACTCAGTTAGACCTTAGCTTTAAGCTCGCCTATCGGTAAAATAGTGCGGCCATATTCATTATTGAGCACTTGCGCCATGGCAAAGTAAATTGCACTCGCACCACAGATAATCCCTTCAAAACCCGCGATGGTGCCAATAAGCGCGCTGCCAGTAAAATCTCTCGCCGCCAGAAGGAAGAATAGAATCGTCAACGAAGCAAACACAAACTGCTTAGCCCTTGGATAACGTAACGATCCCACAAACATAAAGGCTGTAAAAATTCCCCAAAGGGTTAAGTACCACCCCATAAAATAGGTTGGACTCGCCGCAACCCCAGCATTTGGCATTAAAATAAGCCCAACTAAGGTCAACCAGAATAAACCGTAAGAGGTAAAGGCGGTTGTACCAAAGGTATCACCACGCATAAAGCACATAATGCCAACGATAATTTGACCCATTCCGCCATAGAAAATCCCCATAGCTAAGATCATCGAGTCAATCGGAAAGTACCCTGCATTATGAATGTTTAGCAGGATAGTCGTCATACCAAAGCCCATTAAACCTAATGGAGCCGGATTCGCCAGTTTTGTCGACACAGAAAGTCCCCAAAATGATAAGTAAATTTCAGTACAATAATTTGCACTTATAGTTCGATAAAAAGCGGCGAAGTTTAGATAACAACAAAGAAGATCACAATCTAAATCTTATAATCATAACAAATAAACAAATTAACCATTAAAATCATCAAGATAAAAAATTAATAAATAAAAAAATCTACAGGCTAAAAATTAATCTCTTAAGATTCAAATATCTATAAAACATGGGTAAAAATAGTGCGCTAAATCTTATTTATAGGGCAATTTTGCTATAGTTCAAACTTTCTACTCTCTCATCAACAAATGCACTCTCTAGTAATCCGTAAAAACCATCAAAAAGATTAACTTCATCCCATAAATAGACCAAAGTTGAGATAAGTCTATTTTTAAACATATTAATTACAAATATGCCGCTCAGGATGATGAAACTTAAGGGTGGTAAGAACGTCATAGTAAAATAAGCTCAGCTTGGTAGTGGAAAATCAGGGGGATTCGCGCGGTTTACGAAGGATGAGATCGGTATTTTTGACTGGCTTAGGCACTTAAGCCTGCCCATAAAACAACCATGATAATTCGACAAAAAATAGCTTACAAAATGAGTGAAAAATTATTTATATCTAAAAAATAATAGCAATGATAAATTGCTATCTGTTGACGCAGCGGCATGATGGGAAACCAGTTAGGCTGTTGTTAACTATCAATAACTAAAGGAAATAAAATGAAAACGTTATCAGCTGTTATCACCCTGTCGGCGCTAATCAGTTTTGCTAGCTTTGCCGATGAATCAACACTTCCTCCTGCGCCTGCAAATGATATCGCTCAACTGACCGAAGTATGCCAACAGATGGCATCTGAAGATCAGATTGAAAATGCCGAGCTTAAACAATATGTCCTCGACTGCGTGAATGACCAGCTAACAGAAATGGGCTATCAGACACTAAAAGAACTCAACTGATCGGTTTTACTTCCTTTAGCTCCTGGCTGTAATCAGGTTTCATCGAGTTTTACGAATGCCATTCCGACAATGAATGGCATTTTATTTGCTGCACCAACCCAAATTAGTAACACCAGCACCCAAAAAGCAAAACAGTATAAATACAACACACCAACGTCGACAAAAGCGCTAAGCAAGTGCATTTTATGCTTTTATGATGTCTTTCAATTGATTACGAGATCTACATATATGCTATTTGTATGATATCTGTATCATTTTGCATCCCTTCAGGTGAAAGCACTGTGGAATTAAGCATAAAATGCTAATCTGTTGCCCATTACCGACTGTCATTAAATCCGAACGCATATCATGTATCGAACATTATTAATCTTACTCACCGCGCTTAGCCTACCTTCTATTGGAATGGCCAAAGAACCGTGCGTCACTAAAGATGAATGTATTGAAATGCGCAACTGGGATTTAGGCGTGGCGGTCGGTTGGGGACAAAAAACCAACCCTCTTAGGGATTTTGATGATATTCCGGTCTTTTTTATCCCAACTGTAGCTTACTATGGTGATCATTGGTTTTTTGATAACGGTAACTTAGGCTATAGCTTAGTTGAGCAGCAATATTTCAGCGTCAACTTAGTGACCAGCTATAGCATGGATAGAGCTTATTTCTATCGCTGGGACCCTTCGAATATCTTTTTGGAGCGAAGTTCACAGGATGGGGCGAGAATGCTCTCGACCAAGACAGTTCTCAGCAGTGAACCCGAACCCGTGTTTAATTCCTTAGAATCGCGTAACTTTACGTTATTAGGTGGCGCTGAAGCATTTATTTATACCCCATTAGGCGTAGTTAGGTTAGCCTACACCCATGATATGTTTGATGTGCATCAAGGCGCTGAAGCGCAAATTAAATGGACCTATGGTTGGCATTTAACCCGCTGGGTAATGGATATGTCACTCGTATTTGATTGGAAAAGTACCAACGTCGTCGACTATTACTATGGTGTACGCCCGAGTGAAAATGATTATTGGAGCAAACATTACCATGCTGATGCTGGCTGGAATAAAGGGGTCGAAATGACAGCCCGTTATATCTTAACTGATAACTGGGATATGCTCTTTGCGTTCCGCTACACACAAATTGCAGATGAAATAGCCGCCAGT
Organism: Shewanella sp. POL2; assembly: GCF_000282755.1. Lineage (NCBI taxonomy): Bacteria > Pseudomonadati > Pseudomonadota > Gammaproteobacteria > Alteromonadales > Shewanellaceae > Shewanella > Shewanella sp. POL2. The sequence goes on along the minus strand of NZ_AKZL01000066.1, from coordinate 16,491 downwards.
CCCTTGCTCAATCAAGACTATAGCAGCACTTATTTTATTGGCGCAGCGTATAGGTTTTAACAAGAGTGACGCCCCTTCATATTAGGATGCTATGCATATTCGGTCTAAGCGTTAGCTTAATGGGACCGACTCATGCACTTGCCGCTCCAAATGAAGAGTCAAAATTAAAACTGACCCCTGAAATCTGTATCACGGGGGATGAAAACCAAGCCTGTGAAATCCGTGTAGACTTGCAGTGGCAACTCGCTAAAAATGAGCTGGTTTGTATCTTATCTGACAACAATGCCTATCCTAAATGGTGCAGCGAATCGCTAGAACAACATGAAATCACATTGAATGTCAGTACGCTAAACGATATTCACTTTGTTCTGGTCAGTAAGGATACCAACCAAACACTGGCTGGAGCCAAATTAAAAATCACGTCGACCTCGCAGCCTCAGGTGCGCAGACGTTACCGTAACCCTTGGAGTTTATTTTAATGACGAATCCACAATCACCCCACAGAGTGTTATTGGTTGAAGATGATGTCCGTCTCGCGAATTTAATCGTAGATTATTTGAAATCCCACGGCATGCACGTTGAAGTAGAGCGTCGTGGCGACACAGTGTTAACCCGCTTAATCAACTATAAGCCTGATATCATCCTGCTAGACATTATGTTGCCAGGAATTGATGGCCTTAGCCTGTGTGAAAAGTTACCCGATTACTTTGCCGGCCCGATCCTGTTGATGAGTGCCTTAGGCTCAAGCGAAGATCAAATCAAAGGGCTAGAACTCGGTGCAGACGACTATGTGGTTAAACCCGTTGATCCTGCCCTGCTGGTTGCCCGTATCAACAACCTATTACGCCGCCAAAACCAACCGCCTCAGGCCGAATCCCATTGCCTGACTTTTGGTAAACTCAGTATCGATCCCCATACCCATGCAATTCGACTCGACAACAAAGAAGTCGACCTCACCAGCCATGAGTTTGAACTCCTGTGGTTACTGGCATCACAGGCAGGACAAGTACTGAGTCGTCAATATATCTATCAATTACTTCTCAATATTGATTTTGATGGTAAAGACAGAAAGATCGATGTGCGGATATCAAGACTTCGCAAAAAGCTCAACGACAATATTGAGACCCCCTTCAGAATCAAAACCGTTTGGGGACAAGGCTATCTCTTCGCCCCTGAGGCTTGGAACAACTAAGAACTCCCGTGAAACGTCTCTTTATCAGCTTATATTTACTGCTGAGTCTCAGTTTTCTGGGCATAGGCTGGACACTGGACAGCCTATGGAAGAAAAATGTAGATGAAAATAATCCCTTAGATGCTCCTCTGGTTGCATTTGCCCAGCTGTTGACTCAGCTTCCAGAGGAGAGTCGCCACGATTACTTAGAAGCACTCACAACCGATAGTCAGCTGCCGTTAAATCTACTCAGTCCAGATCAAATTGCACTGGCGAAAGATCAAGTTCTGACACCCAATCATGTAGTCACCACCACGACCAGTGAGGGCGAACAATTCCAGTTTATTCAGGTAGGTGAACAAGTATTAATGGCGGGTCCTATCGAGATAGACCCCAGAGCCGATCTGCGTAATTTATTCACTCTGTTTTTCTATTTGTCACTCGCACTTGTCGCTTTGATTTGGGTTGGACCACTCTCGCGAGACTTAAGCATATTGCGTAAGGCCACAAAGGATTTTGGCGAAGCCAAATGGGATACACGCATTAGCCTCTCCAACCGCTCACAAGTCAAGCCCTTAGCAAACACTTTTAATGAAATGGCGCGCCATATCAGCGCGTTAATTGAAAACCAAAAACATTTATCCAATGCGGTTTCCCACGAGATCCGCACCCCACTCGCGCGGCTGAAATTCGCCCTCGCCCTAATGCCCATGTACTGCCAACCTGACTCTGACGAACAAAAGCGTCAGGATTTTCTCAATGAAATGCAGCTCGACATAAAGGAAATGGAAAACCTACTGCAAGAATTACTCACCTACGCCAGTTTAGAATCCCAGCGCGAAATGCCTCTAGATGAATACGATCTTATCACCTTGATTAATCAATCCATTAAACGTTTAAGTGCATTGAGTGAAACCCCAATAACCTTGCATACAGATATAGAGACCCTGCCCTTATTTGGCGAACCAGCATTGATTGAGCGAGCACTGCAAAATCTACTGACCAATGCACAGCGTTTTGCTCGCCATCAAATCTTGATTGAAGTCAGCCAAACCCAGCAACGGGTAACACTAAGTGTGAGTAATGATGGAGAGCCTATCCCTGAGGTGGATTTACCTAAAGTGTTCGAGCCCTTTTACCGCAGCCAATCGGTGCAAAATGGCAATAAGGGTCATGGTTTAGGTTTAGCGATTATCAAGCGGATCATGCAGCGTCATCAGGGTGAGGTCAATGTCACCAGCCATCCAGCCCAGACGCGTTTCACCTTAAGCTGGCCGAAAAAGCGGCAAATTTAGCGCCTCTAGTTTGTATCATCTTATCAAAAAGGCTCATTGAGATTATTCGTCGAGAGCAAGATCGCCTAAATCTAACTCTGCAGCGGTCTGTGGCGCAAAATCAAGCTGTGGATTAAGCGCCGCTCTCTCCTGCTCAAGCGCTTGCTGACGCGCCTTATACAAGGCCAGCTCCCGCCGACGTTTCCGTTGATGACATAAACGGATCACATCATGTTTTTCGGCATCGGTAAAATGCAACCAATTAAATCGCTCATCACGACTGCGCAGGCAACCTTTACAATAGCCCCGCGCATCGGTTTGGCACACACCGATACAAGGGCTAGGAATATCGAAAAAGGCTAACTGTTCCATGATCTTGGGCTACTCTGCCAGTTTAAGTACGTAAAATGTGTGACCTTCTATACTTAACAAAAATCAAACACTTTTCACTAAATTACTTGCAGTCTTACTGTTAATCAAGGCACATTGAATACTGTTCGTACAATTTGGAGTGCAATGATGAGATACAAATACATCGCCAGTTTGTTCATCGCCACGGTCTTTTTAAGTGCTTGCAGCACTAAGCCGAAAAACGATTACGATCTCAATTATAACTTTAAGGCATTGCAGAGTTTCTCGCAGCTTGCTCCACAGCCCAACGACGATCCGCTCAGTGCCCAGCGTATTCAAACCGAAATCACCCAGCAATTAAGCCAAAAAGGCTTTACCGAAAATGCTTCTTCCCCCGATTTTAAAGTCGCCTATGGCTTACTGACCCAAGACAAGCCTAAAGACTCAGGTCTATCTATAGGCTTAGGCACGGGCAGTTTTGGCCGTTCTGGCGGCATTGGCATAGGCACCAGCGTTGGCGTGCCTCTTGGCAGTGACACAGCAAAAATTCAAACCATTCAAATTGATATTATCGATGCTAAAACCAATAAGCTGATTTGGCGCGGTACCGATAGTTTCGATTTTGATGCGGGCGGCGATAAAAAAGCCCAAGACACTGCTAAGGCGGTAAGTCGGATTTTGGCGCAATTTCCACCGCAGCCATAATCATTGGGCCATGATGATTTAAGCGATGCTTGAAACTATGAGAGCTTAAGCAATAAGTGATAAAAATGGGCGATACACGCCCATTTTTATTACAGAAGACATCCCAAATGCGAGGATCAGTGGATAAAACGCGGCTTAAGAAAATAGCCCAGATGATAGATAACGGTCGCCCCTATCGCACACAATCGCAACCACAACGGCCCCCGGATTCTGCCTCGCTATCTCAAGTGCTGCAAATACCGCGCCGCCAGAACTCACGCCAGCACAAATACCTTCTTCACGCGCTAAAGTTCTTGCCATGGCTTTGGCATCTTGCTCTTCTATATCCATCACGGCATCGACACGGGCTGCATCAAAAATACCCGGTAAATATTCCTGCGGCCAGCGGCGAATCCCCGGAATAGAACTGCCATCAGCGGGTTGTAGCCCGACAATGGTGATATCGGGGTTGCGGCTTTTTAGGTATTTCGACACACCCATAATGGTACCTGTGGTACCCATGCTGGAAACAAAGTGAGTGATCTTGCCTTGGCTCTGCTGCCAAATCTCTGGGCCAGTTGTGAGAAAATGCGCATTTGCGTTATCTTGATTATTGAACTGATCCAGCACCTTACCTTTGCCTTGAGCCTGAAGATCTAAGGCCAAATCCCGCGCAGCTTCCATATTGTCCACCAGCAGCAGCTCGGCTCCATAGGCCTGCATGGCATCCTTACGCTCTTGGGTCGAATTCGACGGCATAATCAGGATCATCTTGTAGCCTTTAATCGCTGCGGCCATCGCTAAGGCAATCCCAGTGTTACCACTGGTGGCTTCAATCAAAGTATCACCTGGGGCGATTTCTTGGCGAAGCTCCGCCTGGTTAATCATATTCAGTGCGGCACGATCCTTTACCGAGCCAGCAGGATTATTGCCCTCTAGCTTTAACAGTACCGTAGAGCTCCCGCAATCCAACCGTTGCAGACGAACTAGGGGCGTTTGCCCGATACAGGCTTCAATAGTCATAAAGTCAGACACAGGGTTTATCCTTTATTTGATAAAAGCAACTCGCATAGGGATATTTTAAGGGGCTTAGCCACAACAAACACGATGAATATCACCTATGGCATACAATTAATTGCTCATAGTTATTCAAAAAAGTTCTATTCAACCAGCTTTTTATAAGTAAAAACTTCAATTACTCTATCTGCATACCCTGACACAGTTGCCAGATTAAGGAGCACAAAATGCCAGTAAAATTCACTAAGGCCCTGCTAGGAACCCTATTACTGGGCGCTTCCCTCAATGCCGCAGCCGCCGATCAGACCTTACTTAATTCTTCTTACGATATCTCACGGGAATTATTTAGTGCCTATAACCCAGTATTTGCTAAACATTGGCAAGAAAAAACCGGTAAAACGGTTGAAATCAAACAGTCCCATGCAGGTTCTTCAGCGCAGGCTCGCTCGATTCTGCAAGGCTTACCCGCGGATGTGGTGACTTTTAACCAAGTCACCGATGTGCAAATTCTGCATGACCGCGGCAAGTTGATCCCAGAAAACTGGCAACAACTGCTGCCTAATGCCAGCTCACCTTACTACTCTACCATCGCGTTTTTAGTGCGTAAGGGCAATCCAAAGCAAATCAGCGACTGGAATGATTTAGCCAAAGATGACGTTAAGTTGGTGTTCCCGAACCCAAAAACCTCAGGTAATGCGCGTTACACCTACTTAGCAGCCTTAGGTTATGCCCAGAAAAACTATGGAAAAGATAATCAAGCCTCATTAGATGAGTTTTTGAAGAAGTTCCTCGGTAACGTTGCCGTATTTGATACGGGCGGCCGTGGTGCAACCACGTCGTTTGTTGAACGTGGCATCGGCGATGTGTTGATCACCTTCGAATCTGAAGTTAACAATATTCGTCAGCAATATGGCGCCGATGATTACCAAGTTGTCGTGCCTAAAACCTCGATTCTGGCAGAATTCCCCGTTGCCGTAGTAGAGAAAAATGCTAAGCGTAACGGCACGCAAGAATTAGCGACCGAGTATCTAACCTATCTCTACAGTGAAGAATCACAACGTTTGTTAGCCGGATTTAACTACCGCGTTCACAATGAGAAAGTGGTTGCCGAATTTACCAAACAGTTCCCTGCGGTGGAGTTAATGACCGTTGAGCAAATCATCGGTAACTGGGACAACGCGATGAAGACCCAATTTGCCAATGGCGCTAAACTGGATCAGTTATTAAAGCGTTGATCATCCGCTTGGGTACCTAAGTCATCAAACCTACAACCCGGGCAATGTCCTGGGTTTTGTGGTTATATCGCAATAAAGATAAACATCAGCAGTCTTTATCGTGATTGAGCAATAACGTGCTAATGGCATAATAATATTGGATTAACTCCATTAACCTTATCGGGTGGTTATTCAGTGATATTTAATAATGGGCGCTTACGCCACAAGCGGGTTTTGCCGGGGTTTAGTATCAGCCTAGGTGTATCTTTGCTGTTTGTCAGCTTGATTCTTTTACTCCCCACCACAGGCCTGATTATGCAAACCAGCCAGATGAGCTGGGCCGAGTATTGGGGCGTGATTACCGATCCCCGCGTACTAGCAAGCTACAAAGTCACTATCTTGTCGGCACTGGCCGCCTCCCTATTTAACTGTCTTTTCGGGCTATTACTCGCCTGGGTATTGGTTCGTTATGAGTTTCCAGGTAAACGCCTCCTCGACGCCTTAGTCGATTTACCCTTTGCCTTACCCACAGCCGTCGCGGGTATTACCTTAGCCACTCTCTATGCTGAAAATGGTCAGATTGGTAGTCTATTGGCCGAAATTGGCATCAAAGTGGCCTATACGCCATTGGGGATTGTGGTCGCGATGATCTTCACCAGCATTCCCTTCGTGGTGCGCACCGTCCAGCCCGTATTGGAAGAGTTATCCCACGATGAAGAAGAAGCTGGCATGACCTTAGGCGCAACCGATAGCGCGGTGTTTTGGCGGGTGATTTTGCCCTCTCTGTGGCCAGCTTTAATGGTTGGCACGGCACTGTCTTTTACCCGCAGTCTTGGAGAATTTGGCGCGGTAATTTTTATCGCCGGTAATATGCCCTACATCAGTGAAATCACCTCATTGATGATCTTTGTTCGCTTACAGGAGTTTGATTTTGCTGGCGCAAGTGCCATTGCATCTATCGTGCTGATAACATCTTTACTGCTGTTACTGCTGATTAACCTGTGGCAAGCGCGTTATTTACGCCGCATTCACGGACGATAAGGAGCCACCATGAACTCATTTAAACCTTTAAGAGTCGGTGAAGCGCCCCTTATCAAATGGAGCCTAATCACCCTTGCCGTATTCTTGGCCATGGTGTTGTTGCTGCTGCCGTTAGTCAGTATTTTCCAGCAGGCCTTTGTTGGTGGTTGGGAGCGTTATATCGAGCATCTGAGCCAACCCGACTCACTCCACGCGATTGGGTTGACCCTTATGGTCGCGGCGCTCACTGTGCCGATAAACTTAGTGTTTGGGGTCATGCTCGCTTGGAGCGTGACACGCTTTGAGTTTCCAGGGCGTAAGTTACTCATTACCTTGATTGATATCCCCTTTGCCGTATCGCCCGTGGTCGCAGGCTTACTCTATCTACTGCTTTACGGCAACAGCGGCTGGCTTGGCGCTTGGCTGTTTGAGCACGATTTACAGATCATGTTTGCTTGGCCGGGCATTTTATTAGTCACCATTTTCGTGACTTGCCCCTTTGTTGCCCGAGAATTAATCCCCTTGATGCAACAACAGGGCGCATCGGAGGAAGAAGCCGCAGTCATCCTTGGCGCCTCATGGTGGCAACTGTTTCGCCGCGTGACTCTGCCCAATATCAAGTGGGCACTGATTTATGGGGTGATCCTCACCAACGCTAGGGCGGTGGGTGAATTTGGTGCTGTTGCCGTGGTATCTGGCAATATCCGTGGTGAAACCAACACCTTACCTTTGCATGTGCAATTACTTTACGAAGATTATCAGGCCGAAGCCGCCTTCGCGAGCGCGTCACTGCTTGCCTTGATCGCCCTATTTACCTTACTGCTAAAAGCCTTAGTAGAGTGGCGCCAACAACGCAGCTTATCCGCCAATGACAACCAAGAGCAGAGCCAATCATTATGAGTATTCGTTTAACTAATATTTCCAAAAAATTTGGCCAATTTCAGGCGCTCTCGCCGCTCAATCTGGATATTCAAGAAGGCGAGATGATAGGTCTTCTCGGGCCTTCCGGCTCGGGTAAAACCACCCTATTGCGGATTATCGCCGGCCTTGAGGGCGCAGATAGCGGCCAAATCCATTTCGGTAATCGCGATGTGACCCAAGTGCATGTACGCGATCGCAGAGTCGGGTTTGTTTTCCAAAACTATGCCCTGTTCCGCCATATGACGGTCGCCGATAACGTCGCCTTTGGACTCGAAGTCATTCCGAAAAAACAGCGCCCGTCAAAGGCCGAAATCCAAAAGCGCGTCAGCCATTTACTCGAAATGGTGCAACTTGGGCACCTAGCACAGCGTTACCCTGAGCAGCTCTCGGGTGGACAAAAACAGCGTATAGCCTTGGCCCGCGCCTTAGCGACTCAGCCCGAAGTATTATTACTCGATGAGCCCTTTGGCGCCCTCGATGCCAAGGTGCGTAAAGAGTTGCGCCGCTGGTTGCGCAGCCTTCACGATGAGCTGAAATTCACTAGCGTGTTTGTAACCCACGATCAGGACGAAGCCTTAGAGCTTTCCGATAGAGTAGTGGTAATGAGCAACGGCCATATTGAGCAGGTCAATACCCCTATTGAGTTGTATGCCCAGCCCAATAGCCGCTTTGTGTTTGATTTCTTAGGTAACGTCAATCGGTTTGAGGCGAGCTGGCAACAGAATCGTTGGACCAATGGTGACGCCTTCTTAGTGCCTCCTGAGCAAGCGCCACTGCAACAAAACGGCGCGCTCTATGTGCGTAGCCATGAGCTGGCACTGGCGGATAAACCCAATAGCCAAGCCCATATTCCTTTTACCATAGTGGCGATAACACCGGTTGGCGCAGAAGTGCGTGTCGAACTGGCGCCTATCGGCTGGCAGAGTGAAGAACTGTGGGAAGCCACCTTTACCCACCACCATCTACAAGAATTGGGGCTGCAAAAAGGCAGTGTGGTCTACGCCACCCCAAGAACGGCTTATTTCTTTGCTGAACAAGGTGATGGTTCGCCTATCCGTCAAAGCTGGCCCTTCCTGCCGCCGGGCAGCTTAGTCTTCGATATTTAATCGCAGCCAGCATTCACCTACTGCATACAACAAAAAGCGCTGACAGTCTTGTCAGCGCTTTTTTAGTCACTCTCAAACAGCTTAAAACCAGATCCAAGCAAAGTGGTTAGATTAACACTCTCACTAGTGACCATCGAAGAACAGATAGTTTAACCAGCCCTGCATCCGTAGCAGCACTTTGCGCATCACAGCGACATGGTGAAAATGTTCGCTATACACAGCCACTTGTCCCGCTACTCCAGCTGGGAATTGACGGCGTATCGCATCGTCTTCAATATCGATTAATACGATAACCCGCCCTGTTTGGAATAGCTGATTGGACGACTGCAGCATGCCATTCATCTGAATTTCCCCTTCGGCCATCGCGGGTAATACCTTAGCGACTTTACCCTTAAACACTTGTCCAGGCGCCGCATCGAGCACGACTTCAGCCTCATCACCTTCCTGCAAACGTAGCAGTGAATTTTGCCAGAATGCACCGGCAAAATACCGCTGCTCATCGGGGATAAAGCTCATCACGGGCCGCAAAGGTAAGGGAACCGCCATCGCCCCTGGGCGCAGCGCCATTTGGGTGACGATGCCATCGGCTGGAGCGCGCACAATGGTTTGTTCCAAATTATATAAGGCATTATCAAGATCGCCCTGCAACCCAGCAACCTTTGAATTCACCCCATCCACATTTGACTCATAGGCAAGACGTGCACGTAACTCTTCCGCTTGCGCCGCGGTAAGTTGTGCTTCAGAGGCTAAATACAGTTGACGTCGATTGTCTAACTCCAGCGCAGTAAAGGGAGAGTTAGCTCCACCTTTACGGTGACCTTGCTCATAACGATCGTAAGCCGACTTATTGCGCTCTCTATCAGCAGCAACTCTTACCACGTTTGCCCTGGCTGTTTCCCATGCGGCCGCAAGTTGTGGCACTTCCTGCTCTGCCGCTAACAACGCCGCTTTTTTCGTTTTAACAACAGCTTCGTAAGGGGTTGGGTCAATGCGAAACAGCACATCCCCTTGTTTAATCGACGTATTTGATTTGACTTCAACAGACGTTACTATGCCTTTCACTGCGGGCGTAATAGGGATAGTCACATAGTATTCCCGTGCAAAACGTGAATAGGGGTGGTTGTAATTCATGATCAGCAACAGCGCCCCAATGAGCACCACACCACCAAGTACTGCGGTTGGCACTGTCCATTTATTCATCGGGATCTTAAACACTTTAAAAATCACAATGCAAAAGGAGGCATAGGTTAATATCAATAGTAAATCCATGTTATACCTCCGCTTTTTGGCTTACGACAGTGGAAGTTGCAGCAATGGTCTCAACGCTTGCAGCTGTCGGGGTGGCAATGGGAGCCGATTCAAGTTGCTCAAGTTTTGCCTGTAATGCCAATACCGTTTCTCTTAGCGCTTTTACATCATCCTCTAATGCTTGTTCGCGCTTCATCACAGTGCTAAATCCCCAGCCCCGATCCTCTCGATACAAGGTCGCCCAAATCCATAAAAAAGGCCAAATGGCATGTAGCGTGAATAAACTGACCCAGCCCGCAATATGCAATGCATCCTGCTGGGGATGATTGCGCTTTTTCGCAATTTCATAGGGAATGTCGTGAATGGCAATCACGCCATAAAAAATCACCACTATGACAAAAAACAAAATGCCTAAGGCAAAATAATCCAGAAACATGCTGAGCTCCCACTCCCTTCCCATTCCTTATTTCGGTAAAACATCCTTTACCAAAATCGCTCTTTGCCACACAGTGTCTTTCAATTTGAGACACCATATAGTTCTACACCAGAATGACAAATTCGCAACAAAACCATCCAAATAGCTTGATCAAAAACACAATGGTTTATTGCGATGCGACAAATGGCATCCAAGGAAAGGTGGCCAGTGTCGACAAATTACTATCGCCAAGATATGAATTATGGCTTGCCAAATACAGCAAGCGACGAGACTGGGATAGCTCAAAAGCCTAGGCCTTTATGTCTTGTATCGAAAAAAGGCTAGCGTGAGTGAGCAACGCGTAAAGTAAGCAAAGACGAGATTTGCAGATAGGTAATGTCAGCTTAGATTTCTATGGGGTTACTCCCGATGTAGAGGCGAGCAAACCAAGGCTGGATAACGATATCACGGCTTCAGTCTGAGCATTAACCCAAGAATCACAACATCCAAGCGTTTGATTTAAAAGCTTTAACTTCAAGCGAGTTAGCATCGTTCTTGCCACTGACTTTCAACTAAATTGAACTCATAGTGGCTGTCATGGGGAGCGATATGAGCTTTTAATTTAAAGCTTTGGCCACCTGCCGCAATCCAGCACTTGGAGAACCATTCGATAAGCGCGTTGGTTGCAATCTGCCAAGGGTCAAGATCTTCATCCTTGTCGATATATTCCTCTTCAAACTCATCGGGATAGACATGGTCGATATCGAGCAAACTTGGATTGACTGGTGATGGGTATGCAGCCTTGCCATCGAGTTCCACAAAATACTCGATGTTATCTTTATCCATAAAAAATACCCGCACCGGGAATTGGGATGAAAAACGATCGACAAAGACTTCAAACGCCAGCGTGGCCACCTCTTGGGGATAGTCATGCTCAATCAGTTGCTTAAGAATGGGCTGTAACTTATCGGTGAGCTTGGCTAAGTAGCCACCGACTTTTTCTGTAAACTCTTGCTCGAAACTCATCTCTATCCCTGCTTATCATGCTGTACAACACAAACGGCAAATATTACTCACACTAAAAACTTGCCATTAGAAACTGAAAAATAATCCATATTCACCAGCAAGTTAACATCGACTGTGATGATACCCAACTCTTTCCCCAATCAAAAGCCAACACTAAAATCTAAAGTCGCTTTATGGCGGATAAGAAGCGATGCCCCACAAGCCGCCACATATAAATCAGCGATTATCAGCCCAATTGCTACTCATGTGCATTGACTGTGCGCCCCGCAGCCCATTGTCTTAGGGCATTAATCTTATCGCCCATCACTATGGATAACGGTTTGGTTTTGGTCAGTTCTTCTAACAACATGTCTTGATCAAGCGTTCGCGCTAAACTGCGGGCGCTGTACATAGCGGCGATCACCGCCTGCTCGATTTCAGCCCCCGAAAACCCTTGGCTATGGCGTGAAAGCTGCGCAAGGTCGAGCCGAGTCACATCGATACCGCGGCGCTGGCAATGGATCAAGAAAATTGCTTTGCGTATAGCCTCATCGGGTAAATCGACAAAGAAGATTTCATCCATTCGCCCCTTACGCATCAGCTCGGGCGGCAGGGCTTGAATATCGTTAGCGGTGGCGACCACAAACACCTCAGACTTACGCTCCGCCATCCAAGTTAATAGTGTGCCAAGAATGCGGGTCGAAGTGCCCTCATCACTGCTACTGCCGCTTAAGCCTTTCTCTATTTCATCAATCCAAAGGATGCAAGGAGACATCATATCGGCCAATTCGAGAGCGTTACGCAGATTCTTCTCTGTTTCACCTATGTATTTGTTATATAAGGCGCCCATATCGAGTCTGAGCAAGGGCCGCTGCCACACACCCGCCACCGCTTTGGCCGCAAGACTTTTGCCACTGCCCTGCACTCCGAGTAATAACACCCCCTTTGGCGCATCGGGTTGTACCGCAGCCTTGGCATCGGTGGTTACCTGCACCGCTGGCGCGCGCTGTTTTAACCATTTTTTGAGATTATGTAATCCAGCAATCTGCGAAAAATCACTGGTGTCGTACTCAAATTGCAATATGCCATTAAGATCGAGCAGCTGGAATTTGGCTTTATTAATCAGATCCACATCTGAGTGAGTAATGGCGCCATCATCCACAATCGCTTTATGGATCAATCGTCTGGCATCATCTAAGGTCACACCGCGCAGGTTTTCCGCCAGTTTAATCACGGCTTTATCATCCACATTCAATGGCATGCCTTGGGTGCGCACTTTATCCACCTCAAGATAAATCAGGTTCTCAAGCTGCGAGGTACTCGGCAGGGTAAGCTGAAAATAGGCGCAGTAACGCTTAATTTCGGGCGGGATCTCAAAGGCATGACTCACTAGCACCAGCGTATGTTGCAGCGCATCGTATTCGAGGGCGATTTCTTTCAGCAGACGGACATTCTTTGGCGCATCAATCACAAAGGGATGAAAATCACAGAGCACATAAATCCCCTGCTGGGTCGTCGCTTTAATCTGCCCCAAGATATCGCTGGGTTCAGTATTAAATTTCTGTGCAGGCATCGGCTTATCAACCCGCGTAAGCCCTTGGGTAATACTCCAAGTAAATAGCGGCTGATAGAGTACATTCGCGATTCGCTTAAGCATGTCAACAACACGATATTCTTCATAGGTTTCAATCACCACTATGGGCGTTTTAGAGCGTAGTACAGCGGTCAAATCGCGAATGTCTTGCATATCTTAAGTCCATAATCCGTTATGAAACCAAAAGTTAACATAAAACCAGCGACTGAACAGGACTTTTACCATGTCAAGCACTAATCACCCTTAAATAGCTTGATCAAAAACACAGTTGTTAATTTCAGTCTCATGCTTTGCCGCCAATCGGGGTAGACTATGGCGTAAGAACGTCCCAAGGCGTCAATTATCCCAATATAAAAAGGTACCCACACCATGATAGGAACTCCTTACACCGAGGGCGCTCGACGCGCCATGTTGCTTGGCTGCGGTGAGCTAGGTAAAGAAGTCGCCATTGAGTTACAACGCTTAGGTGTTGAAGTGATAGGCGTTGATCGTTATCCCAATGCCCCCGCCATGCAAATAGCCCATCGCTCCCATGTAATCAATATGCTCGATGCCAAGGCCCTTCGCGCCGTTATTGAGCTAGAAAAACCCCACTTAGTGATCCCCGAGATTGAAGCTATTGCCACTCAAACCCTAGTTGAGATGGAGGCCGAAGGCCTCAATGTCGTGCCGACCGCGCGCGCAACTAAGCTCACTATGGATAGAGAAGGCATTCGCCGCCTCGCCGCTGAAACCTTAGGTTTACCGACGTCGCCCTATTTCTTCTGCGACACTGAAACCGAATTTAATCAAGCGATTAGCAAAATTGGCGTGCCCTGTGTGGTCAAACCCGTGATGAGTTCATCGGGCAAGGGCCAGAGTGTTATCCGTGATGTATCCCAAAGCGCCAAAGCTTGGCAATACGCCCAAGAAGGCGGCCGCGCGGGCGGTGGTCGTGTTATCGTTGAAGGCTTTATCCCCTTCGATTACGAAATCACCCTATTAACTATTAGTGCAGTCAACGGTATCCACTTCTGCGCGCCAATTGGTCATCGACAAGAAGACGGCGACTACCGCGAATCATGGCAGCCTCAAGCCATGTCGGCCGACGTGCTGGCAAAATCCCAAGCAATCGCCAGCAAAGTAGTCGAAGCCCTCGGTGGTTACGGCTTATTTGGGGTCGAGCTGTTTGTGAAGGGCAGTGATGTGTACTTCTCAGAAGTCTCACCTCGTCCGCACGATACCGGCTTAGTCACCTTAATTAGCCAGGATTTATCCGAGTTTGCACTGCATGTCAGGGCGATTCTTGGCCTGCCGATCCCGAATATCCACCAACATGGCCCCAGCGCCTCGGCGGTAGTATTGGTGGAAGGCAAATCGAAAAACATTCGCTATCAAGGTCTTGCCGATGCCTTGGCAGCGGAGAATACTCAGCTCAGATTATTCGCTAAGCCTGAAATCGATGGTCGCCGCCGTTTAGGGGTTGCCCTCGCCCGCGATAAAGATATCGAAAGCGCAGTCAACAAAGCGCTGGATAGTGCATCTAAGGTAAAAGTGATTTTCTAGGCATGAATGCTTAACAACTGCCAATACCTTGGCGATAATGACTGCGCCCAGCCTGTTGCTGGGCGCGTTATTCAGGTATCAAAGCCGAGTTAACAGCCATATCTTATCCAGCCAAATTGATTTCGCGTCTAATGCAAAAGCCTGATGCAATCCAAGGTGGTTTTGAGGCATAGTAGCCCTCTATTTGGCACAATCCACGCTAGGCTTTTACTCTTATCCCATGGATTTACGCAGTTGTTATTCCACTCTCTTTCACTCTAAGCGCTTTCACTCTAGACGCTTTCAGTCCAAGCACTTTGAGCTCAAGCGCTTTGAACCCAAGCGCTCAAAATCCTTGCAAGCGATATATCGCACTCTTTCCCTTTTGTTCAGGTTATCCCAGTTACTGGCATTATCCTTTGGCTTAGTGTTCCTTAGCGCCTGTCAACCTGCGAATCAAGATACATCGAGCATAAAGGCAGATACCGCCGCCCCGCGTGAGTTAACCCAAGAGGTGTATGTTTGGCAGCGGCAATGGCGCGATGCCAATCAAAGCGCCTTGGTCGAAAGCCAAAACACCTTTAATGGCGTTCGCATCCTAGCATTGCAAGTCCATCCCAAACCCAATGGCGCGGATATCTGGTTTGAAGTGCAGGTCAACCATACCTGGTTACAGGCCGATCCTCGCCCTAAAGTGGCGGTGATAAGATTAGATGGTCAACTAACGCGCCTAAATAATCACGAAGCTCTCCAAAAAATCCTCGCGCTCATTCAAGACTGGCAGGCAAAGGGCACAAGGCTTGCGGGAATTGAAATCGACCACGATAGCGCCAGCAGTAAACTCGCGGCCTATAACGCTTTTTTACGCGAGTTAAAAAGCCAATTACCTCACACGCTTAAACTCAGTATTACTTCATTGCCCGCTTGGATGAGCAGCCCAGAGTTTCCGCCGTTGTTTGACAATATCGATGAGCTGGTGCTGCAAATTCACAGTGTCAGCGACCCACGTTTAGGGCTATTCGACGCCACTCAAGGTTGGCAGTGGGTCGAGCAGCTGTCACGGTTAGCTAAGGTGCCTTATCTCATCGCCCTGCCATCCTACGGCTCGGCGGTGTATAGCACAGCAGCGGGTTATCGAGTAGAGAGTGAAGTGCCGATGCAAATGCCTTTGGCAGACACTGCATCTTCACAGCATATTGCGCGCCACGAGCTGATGGCCGATCCACTTGTGTTGCAGTCCTTTGTTAAAAAACTGCATACCTTTGCCGACCCAAAGCTTAAGGGAATGATTTGGTTTAGATTGCCCCTCGAAGGCGATAAACGGGTTTGGCCACTGTCGACCTTAATTGCCGTCGCCCAGCAGCAACCACTCGCCCCGCAGATTGAGCTAGAAATCTTAAGCCAGGCTAATACCGGGTCAGCCCAACATGAGGCACCGGAAAGCCGCTTATTTCAACTGGTATTAGTCAATAAGGGCAATCTTGCGGGCAAGTTGCCGGGCCAGTTGTCCCTAGCGGCGCAGGCGTGCAGCGGGTATGATGCCCAAAACGGTTATCAAGCCAAATTAACCCAAGGAATATTAGTGTGGCAGTTACCGCAAGCCACCTCAACGGAGCGCGCAGCCGCACCAGCCTCCTCGCAGTTTGCGCCGAATTTAATCTCAGCGATCGAGCTAAGCCCAAATGGACGCAGAGTCATAGGCTGGGCACGTTGTGAGTCATTACATTTACAGGGAATTTATGCGCCATAAGTCAAATTCATTGCCAGCGAAGGCTATTCCACGCTGGAAAACCAAATTAAAACAAACCAGCCTGATTGGGTTAAGTCTCTTCTCCCCTGTGCTATTAGCCTGTGGCCCCGACTTCCCATTACAGTTGACTCAAGACAGGCAAAATAACCTAAGTTATTTACCCCAAACCAGTTTTAGCCAGCAGCTAAGCGGTTTAG